>CAXUCT010000050.1:0-1119 GCA_964249415.1 uncultured Bryobacteraceae bacterium
AGAATGACCTGAAGCAAAACAAAGCCAGTGTAGAAATCGTCAGTCGAGGGCTTATTTTGGGGCAGCTAGAGGCCACGTTCGATCCGGTTGCACAGAAGACGGGCGCCCTTAGTTCAGATCTTGCCGACCAGCTTCCCGGCATGCGCATGCAACTGGTGGAACGCATTCCGCTGAAACCGGTACTGACGGAAGCGTTCGAGATGTATCTTGCGGCGCATCAGGTGGAGAAGAAAGATGTTTGGGCGGAGCGCGGTGTCACGCTGGAACCCGGCAAGCCGTACTCGCCGGTGACGGTGGCGGTTTGGGATAGCGGCGTCGATTTGTCCTTGTTTAAAGACCAGGTGACGAACGAGGCGGATGGCAAACCGGCTGTGATCGCTTACGATATCGAAGCACGCAAGACCTCAGGCAATCTATACCCGCTGAACCGCGAAGAACTGCGCGAGTATCCGGCGGCAGAGGCGGAGTTGAAAGGCTTCTCTGATTTGCAGGTCAATATCGACAGCCCCGAAGCGGCCAAACTGCGGCAAAACTGGCCTCCATGAAGCCAGCCGAGGTGCAGGCGTTTATCGAAAACCTCTCGCTGTATAGGGAGTATTCGCATGGCACGCACGTGGCCGGACTTCTGTTAGCCGGAAACCCTTATGCGCGACTGGTTACCGGTCGTATTACCTTCGATTACAGGCTGATTCCGAATCCTTGTCCCTCTCGCGAATTGAGCCAGCGCTCGGCGGCCGCCGCGCAGGCCTACGTTGATTTTTCAAAGCTCACGGCGTGCGCGTAGTAAACATGAGCTGGGGCGGGTCGCTCAAAGACTACGAAGACGGGCTGGAAAAGTGCGGTTTTGACCAGACGGTGTAACGCAAGCAGATGGCGCGCGAGTTGTTTGAGACTGATAAGGGCTCATTGCAGAAAGCCTTCGCGTCCGCGCCTGGGATTCTGTTCATCGCCGCCGCTGGGAACGCCAACGGTGATAGCAGTTTTAGCGAATTTATTCCCTCGAGCCTGCAGCTTCCGAATCTGCTGACAGTAGGGGCAGTGGATAGAGCGGGGGACGAAGCTTCTTTCACCAGCTACGGCCCGACTGTGCTGGTGCACGCTAACGGCTACCAAGTGGAG
>CAXUCT010000050.1:1129-15681 GCA_964249415.1 uncultured Bryobacteraceae bacterium
GAGTTACGTTCCGGGCGGTGATCGCCTGAAGATGTCCGGTAGGTCGATGGCCTCGCCGAACGTGGCGAATCTCGCGGCCAAGATTCTGGCCGTGAATCCGAGTCTCACGCCGCCGCAAGTGATCGACCTGATCCGGCGCACAACGGAGAGGAGCAGTGATGGCCGGCGCTTCCTGGTGGATCCGAAGAAGGCTTTGGCGGCGGCCCAGGCCGGGCAGTCCGGATCACTCTAGTGTACGGCAGCCATCGGCGCCTTGTCGGTGAGTGCGGCGACGCCGGGCAGATTGGCGCCACCCAAGAATTCGAGCGAGGCGCCCCCTCCTGTAGAGACGTGCGAAATCTTGTCGGAGAGACCAGCGCTTTTGATGGCTTTCTCAGAGTCGCCGCCACCCACGACGGAAACGGCGCCTGATGCGGCAACGGCCTTCGCTAGTTCAACTGTTCCGCTATCAAAGGGTGGCATCTCGAAAATGCCCATGGGTCCATTCCAAATCACTGTTTTTGCGGTGCGGATGACACGGGCGTACTCTTGGACTGTGTTTGGTCCGATATCGACCGCAATCTGATCCGGCTGGATGCGTGTTACCACGGCGTGCTCTGCACCTGGTTTCACCTGCTGAACCACGACGTGGTCCAGGGGGAGCATCAGTTTGGTTCCAGCGGTTGCCAGAAGGTGCTTGGCCAATTCAATTTTGTTTTCTTCCACCAGGGACCGCCCGGTGGTCTCGCCCTTGGCGCGCAGGAAAGTGTAAGCCATGGCGCCGCCGATCAGGAGCTTATCCACGACGTTCAGCAGGTTCTGAATGACTTCAATTTTGTCGGAGACCTTGGCGCCTCCTATAAGGGCGACGCAGGGCCGCTCCGGGTTGGAGGTGACTCGCGTCAGCCACTCCAACTCGCGGTCCATCAACAGGCCTGCGGCCGCCAAGGGCAGATAGGAAACCATTCCAACGGTGGAGGCGTGGGCGCGGTGGGCAGTTCCGAACGCGTCGTTGACGTAGATGTCGGCCAGGCTGGCGAGCTGCTTGGAGAAGGCGGGATCGTTGGCTTCTTCTTCGGGGTGAAAGCGCAGGTTTTCGAGTAGAAGTACTTCGCCGGGCTTGGGCCGCATAGCGGCGGTCTGGTGGCCGATGGAATCAGGGGCCATGACGACGGGCTTACCTAAAAGTTCTCCCAAACGCTGGGCGACCGGAGCCAAGCTCATCTCCGGGTTCTTTTTGCCTTTAGGGCGGCCCAGGTGACTGGCCAGGATCACGGCGGCGCCGTGTTCGATAGCATATTGGATAGTGGGGAGTGAGGCTCTTATCCGTTTGTCGCTTGTGATCTCCTTTCCGCCGGGGGCGAAGGAAACATTGAAGTCCACCCGGATGAACAGGGTTTTGTCCTTTAGATCGAGATCTTTAATCGACAACTTAGGCATGCAGCTATTGTAGGAAAGCCGGTGTGGCGGCGGCAGGGAACGAAATTCGCTACATGACGTTAGTACCTAAGGAGAAAAGCTGTAGCCGGGGGCGTTCTAAGCCGATAGTACTTCAGGAGGGCTCTTCGAGCGTTAAGCGGCCGGTAATGTGCTAGGGATCATGGTTGTTTCCTTCTGTGCACCGAAATCCGTGACAATGGTTTGAGGGTTCTAAGTCTGTAGGACGGAAGTACGGGGTCTCGCAAGCTCCTTGGGAAAGTTTGGATGTTGTCGTCAACAGCTATTCGCGTGTTAATCGCCGATGCGCAACCGATCGTCTTAGAAGGACTTCGGAGTGTTCTCGGCCAGTATCCTGCCATTCAGGTCGTCGCTGAAGCTGCGGACGGAATGGAAACGATCGACAAAGTCGTCCATCTAGATCCTGATGTGATACTTCTCGACCTGAAGCTGCCTCGCATTGACGGCCTTACGGTGCTTCGAAGCATCCAGGCCCGCGCGCCCCGCTCAAAGGTGATTCTGTTCGCCTCCGCAGATCATAAGGATGAGTTCGTGGAAGCCATGAAGTTGGGCTGTTCAGGCATCCTGCTGAAAGACGGGCCGACGAGTCTCTTGGAAAAGAGTATTCAGAAGGTATACGCCGGGGAGATTTGGCTGGATTCGAATACCACGGCGGCGGTAATCCGGCAGTTCGCCTCACCGGCGGATTTCCCGTTGCCGGCGCACAGCAACGGCAAACCGAATCGCGAGCGGGCGCAACTCAGCCAGCGCGAGCGCGAGATCATCATTCTTATCGCGCAGGGCTACAAAAACAAGGAAATTGCGGAGAAGATGTTCATCACGGAGCAGACTGTGAAGAACCACCTGCACAACGTTTTCGATAAGCTTGGGGTTTCCGATCGGCTGGAACTGGCGCTGTACGCCATTCATAATAGCCTTCACGTCAAGTCTTAGTGGCGGGCGCCAGTCGGAGGAGCTTCGGGTTGCTCGTGGCTCCTGAGAATTTCGTAGTACTTTCGTTTCAGAATGCGCGACAATTTTAGGGACGCTCTCCATGCCTTAGCGGCTCCTGCGTCGCGTCAATGGCAAATCTGCGTGAAGAGATCACCAGGACAGTTCTCCGTCTCAGCGGACGGGGGCAAACTGGTGCGTCACATCGCGGAAACGAAGCGCCTGTCTTAAAGACCGATTCACGTATAGGCAAACAGGTATGTGACTACCGGATTCTCCAGCGCCTGGGAACCGGCGGAATGGGGCACGTCTACCTGGCATTGGATACGCGCCTGGGACGCCACGTCGCCTTGAAGTTTCTCGCGCACGAAGTGATGGGTGACTACTCCATGCTGTATCGGTTGCAGCAGGAGGCGCGCACTGCCTCGGCGCTCAACCATCCGAATATCGTTACCGTATATGCAATTGGCGAACTGGAGGGGGAACCCTTCATGGCGAGCGAATTCATTGAGGGAGCTACGCTGCGCGTCGCGATGGAGCGGAACGCGATTGACGTGCCGACCGCCATCGACGTTGCCAGTCAGGTTGCTTCGGCATTAGTGGCGGCTCATTCTGCTGATGTAGTGCATCGGGATTTAAAGCCCGGCAACATTATGCTGCGGCCGGATGGTTACGTTAAGGTGATCGACTTCGGTCTTGCTAAGCAGGTCCAAAAAACGGGCCTTCCCGGCGTGGAAGATTACTTCGCCACGCAGCCTGGTTCCGTGCTGGGCACCGTAAGTTACATGTCGCCGGAGCAGGCGCAGGGGGAAGCGGTCGATCACCGCACCGACATCTGGAGTCTCGGCGTGGTGCTTTATGAGATGGTGGCGCACCGCCGTCCGTTCGATGGACAAACGGACAGCCATGTCATCGTTTCGATTCTGGACGGACGCTTGCCACCTCTGCCGGACCCGAAAGCTGTCCCCGCCGGCTTAGTGCATATCCTTGAATGCGCGCTTGCCAAGGATCCACGCAAGCGGTATGCGCGGGTGAGCGAGATGCTCGCTGATCTTCAACAAATCCATCAGGGTTCCCGTACCGGCAGCAGTATCCGGCTGGCGGCACTGGCGCGCTCACGCCGGAGTGGACGGCGCGCAGTTGCTTTGGCGGCAGGGGCCCTCGGCGTCATCGCTCTAGCGGGCGCCGCTTGGTGGTGGACAAATCGCGCGCCGGATTGGTTCCAAATCGGATCGGTCCGCCAACTAACTTTTAACGGGAGAACGCGTTTGGCGTCCATCTCGCCGGATGGAAACTACCTGGCGTTTGCGGTCGGTGAAGCCGAGGGCGAACAGGCGCTGTATCTGAAGCAGGTGGACTCGTCCACGGAAGAGATAAAGATTCCCGCAAGAAGAATCGACTACGTGGGCCTGACCTTTTCACCCGACAGCCGCTATTTGTTCGAGACCGAAAAGGACGAGGCCAAGTTGGGGAAGCTCTACGCGATTCCGCTGCTTGGTACGCGCCCCAGTGCGCCGGTGATCGAAGACATCGATGGTCCGGTATCCTTCTCGCCCGACGCAGACCGGTTCGCGTTCGTGCGCTTCGGTCAGGTACGACGTGGGGGGCGTGATCAGACCCAAAGTCAAATCATTATTGCTTCTCGCAAGCGCGGTGAGAGCCACAAACTGCTCTCCGTTATTGACTCGTTGATTTATGAATGCATCGCTTGGTCTCCAAAAGGCGATCGTCTGGCGGCCATTCAGATTAACAACTCGCCCGGCGGCCCCGGCGGCACTAATAGGCTCGATTTGATCGATCTTGATGGGCGCCAATCGCAAAGAGCTCTTCCCGATTGGCGTTTTGTCGGAAAGCCGTCTTGGGGTCCGGACGCGAAGAGCCTGATTCTTACTGCCGCCAGCCCGATCCAAGCTCGCAGTCAATTGCAAATTCGTCAACTAGCCCTAACCAGCGGCCAAACCCACGACATTACCGTTGGTTTGGCGGGCTACAAAGCAGCGAGCATGACGCGGGACGGTTCCGAGATGGCAGCGATTAAGCTGGAAGCAAAGGCAACGGTTTGGATTTCGGCAGCGAACAACTATGCCACCGGGAGAACGTTTCCCGCAGAGGCCGAGGAGCGTCCAAGCCTTGCGTGGTCAGACCCTGACCACCTGATTCTCAACTCACAGCGCAGCGGGTATCCAAACCTCTGGCTTTTAGATTTGAGAAACCAAGCCGGTAGCAGCCTGACAGACGAACCTTATGGACAGCAGGGCGCGGCGGCTTTACCCGACGGCAGATCGGTCATCTTTGCATCCAATCGCCGCGGGCAATCCAAGATATGGCGTTTTGATCGGGCTAACTCGTCACACGTTCAGCTCACTTTCGGTCCCGACTACGACGAATCGCCTGCGGTTTCCGCGGATGGTAAATGGGTCGTCTATACGTCGTGGACTGGGAACATCCAACATCTCCGAAAGGTATCTTCGGCAGGTGGAGACAGCGCTCAGATCGGTTCTTATATAGCTCGCGATCCGCAAATTTCGCCAGACGGCAAATGGATCGCTTGTTACGCGCAGGATCGCGCTACTTCTGCCTGGAGAGTCGCGGTTGTTCCGTTTGACGGATCAGGTGCGGCGCGGCCCGTCCCAAATGCCAGCCTGCCTCTTCGCTGGTCATCTGAGGGGAAGGCTCTCACCAGCGTGATCACGGACCGCAATGGAGTTTCGAACATCTGGTCCGTATCACTCGATGGTTCCGCGCCGCCAAAACAGCTCACGCATTTCGATGACGAACTTATCCCCGTTTTTGCTTGGTCGCCGAATGGTGATAGGATTGCCTGTCTAAGAATGCGTCTCGGTGCTGACGTGGCACTCTTCAGCAAAGCCGAATCCCGGTAGATTAGATCTGCGGCGGCTGCACCCCAGAAGCGATTCTTCTATAAAAGGAGTTCGAAACTATGAGTAGTCCAGTGAATGTCGGTCCAGGTGCCCCCACGGGCGAAGGCTCTGCCGTACTAAGGGAGGTTGAAACACCGACCCCATCCGGAGCAATTCCCCCTAAAACAGATACGGGTCCGGGTGTCCCCATCGGCGAGGGAGCGAAAGCCCCTTCGCCCGGCGGCTCCTAGGAGGCATGTGAGCTTTAAAGTGCGTCGCATCCTCGCGGATGCGACGCAACCTGTGTTGGTTGAGTGGACGTGATGCAAAAACTCGGGCAACCCTCGCGGATTCATTAATCGTTCAATTTTATGTAGTGGCCTAACTACAACAAGACTGAAAGCCAAGCTAGAGCAGTTTGGATTGCTACGCTAGCACCGTTCTGCGTAGTAGACACGTTATTTCCGCGAGGATCAGTGGGTCCGGTGGCGAAACTAGGGACAGCAGTTGCACCGACAAAGATTGTTACAACCACGATATTGAGAACGATTTTCTTCATCGCTATTCATCACCTTTCACATTATTAGAATGCCCATGAGCGGGCGAGATTAGATTACGGTCACATCCGTAAATCAAGTGGAATCTTCACTTCTGCAAACATTTGTTGAATATTCGCATCTTGAGTAATCTGCCCTACTGCTTACTATTCATATGCGCCGAAATGAAGGCTGAGAAGCGTGCGTTAGAACACGGACCACGTCTCTTTGCGTGGAGCAAGCGGGAAACGTTCAAGTCCCGCTAAAATGAAGGTAGTCCTCTCCTTCATGACATCCCTCGATCCCGAGGCCCGGAAGTTACGCCGCCAGGCTCTCGAAGACGCGCTCGCTACCCGTATCCTTGTGCTCGATGGAGCCATGGGCACGATGTTGCAACAGCGTCACCTCACCGCCGAGGATTTTGGCGGTCCTGCTCTTGAGGGCTGCAATGAGAATCTGGTTCTGACGCGGCCTGACGTTATCGTCGATATTCATCGCGCTTATTACGAAGCTGGTTCCGATATTGTCGAAACGAATAGTTTTCAATCCAACAAGCTTGTGCTTGCCGAGTATGGGCTAGCTGACCGCTCCTACGAGATCAGCGTCGCGGCTGCAAAGCTCGCCCGTCAGGCTGCGGAGTCATTCTCGACCACTCTCCGGCCCCGGTTTGTGGCCGGCTCCATGGGTCCAACCACCAAGGCCATTTCTATCAGCGGCGGCGTAACTTTTCCCGAACTGGTGTCTGGCTATTACGACCAAGCGAAAGGGCTGGTGGAGGGAGGCGCGGACATTCTGCTGCTGGAAACCTGTAACGACACGCGAACCGTCAAAGCCGGCCTTCTCGCGATAGATCGTCTAGGTCGTGAACTCGATTATCCAATTCCTACCGTCGTGTCGGGCACGATAGAACTGAACGGTACTATGCTCGCCGGTCAGACCGCGGACGCGTTTTACACTTCTATCTCGCACGCGCACCTGCTTGCCGTTGGGCTGAATTGCGCCACTGGACCCGAGTTTATGACCGACCACGTCCGGTCTCTGCACGAGCTCGCTACGACGCGCGTGTCCTGTTACCCGAATGCCGGTCTTCCCGATCCCGATACGGGCCAGTATGTCGAAACTCCGACCAGCCTTGCCGCGCAATTAGAGCGTTTCGTCAATCATGGCTGGCTGAATATCATCGGAGGTTGCTGCGGTACGCGTCCGGATCACATACGGGCAATCGCCCAAATGGTGGAAGGCAAGAAGCCGCGGCAAGTTCAGCAAGCCGCCCATCGCGCCTATTTCTCCGGCATCGAAGTAGTCGAAGCGGAAGACAGCAATCGTCCGCTGATCGTCGGCGAGCGCACCAACGTGATCGGTTCGCGTCTGTTCAAGAACATGGTGGGGGAAGAGAAGTGGGAAGAGGCGACGGAAATCGCCCGGCGCCAGATTCGCAACGGCGCGCACATCGTGGATGTATGCCTGCAAACTAGTGATCGCGAGGAACTGAACGACATTCCGCCGTTCTACGAAAAGCTCATTCGCAAGATCAAAGCGCCGATTATGATCGACACCACGGATCCCCGCTCGATCGAGCTTTCGCTGACCTATTGCCAGGGCAAGAGCATCATCAACTCCGTCAACCTTGAAGACGGCGAAGAAAAGTTTGAGCGCATTTGTCCTGTTGCGCGTGCTTATGGTGCTGCACTGGTGGTGGGCTGTATCGATGAAGATCCGCAGCAGGCGCAGGCCTTCACACGCGAACGGAAACTCGCCGTGGCCAAGCGCTCCGTGGGACTGCTTACTACGAAGTACGGCGTTCCTCCCGAAGACATCGTCATTGACCCGCTCGTCTTCCCTTGCGCTACGGGCGACGAGAATTACGTTGGCGGAGCGGTGGAGACCATTGAGTCAATCCGCCTCATCAAACAAGAGATCCCGTACGTCAAAACTGTACTCGGCATCTCCAACATCTCCTTCGGGCTCCCAGCGGCTGCTCGCGAAGTCGTCAACTCCGTCTTCCTCTATTACTGCACCAAGTCCGGTCTCGATCTCGCCATCGTGAATGCGGAAAAGTTGGAGCGCTTCGCCAGCATCCCAGAAGAAGAGCGACGTCTTACCGAAGCCCTGCTGTTCAACACTCCGCCCGCTAATTTTCCCGCTAACCACCCGCATGCCGCTGTCCTCGAAGGTGTACCCGAGGATTGGCGGATGCAATCGCGTGACCAAAAGATCGCGGTCAATCAGTTCCACATTGCCGCCATCTCCGATCACTTCCGCGGGGCGACAGGAAGGCAGAAGAAAAAGACCGCCGACCTTCCGCTGGACGAGCGGCTGGGCAACTACATCATCGAGGGCACCAAGGACGGTCTCATTCCCGATCTTGACTTGAAGCTGAAGGAGGGTGCTGCGCCGCTCGACGTCGTGAACGGTCCGCTCATGGCCGGCATGGCTGAAGTGGGACGCTTGTTCAACAATAACGAGCTGATTGTGGCGGAGGTGCTGCAGTCCGCTGAGTCCATGAAGGCCGCAGTTAACCACCTGGAGCAGTTCATGGAGAAGTCCGATTCTTCCACGCGGGGCAAGATCGTTCTCGCCACAGTGAAAGGCGATGTCCACGATATTGGAAAAAACCTCGTTGAGATCATTCTCAGCAACAACGGTTATCAGGTTGTGAATCTGGGCATTAAAGTTCCGCCAGAAGATTTAATCAAAGCGTTCCAGCAGCATAGTCCGGATGCGATCGGTCTTTCCGGTTTGTTGGTGAAGAGCGCGCAACAGATGGTCACGACGGCGGGTGACCTGAAGGACGCCGGCATTCACGTTCCGCTTCTGGTGGGCGGCGCCGCGTTATCTGAAAGGTTCACGAAAACGAAGATTGGACCGAACTACTCGGCTCCAACGTTTTATGCCAAAGACGCGATGACGGGTTTGCGGCTGATGAACGAGATCATGGATCCCGAACTGCGCGAGCAGGTGCTGTCGCAGCACATCTTCCGCGATGTTCCCGCCGAGGCAACCGTAGCGGAGCCGATTGCTGTTCCTTCGGGCGACCGTCGCAGCCCGAAGGTTCACACCAATATTCCGATCCCGCCCGCTCCGTACCTGGATCGGAAGGTGCGAACGATCGGAAATCTGCAGGAAGTCTGGAGCTACATCAATCCCTTCATGCTTTACGGGCGCCACCTGGGATTCAAGGGCAATTTTGAAAAACTGCTGGCGGAACGCGATCCAAAGGCGCTTGAACTGTTTCACAATTTGGAGGATGTGAAGGGCGAAGCCGTGGCATTCATGAAGATACGGGCGGTGTGGCAGTTCTTCGAAGCGGAACGCGACGGCAACGACCTGCATCTCTTCGCGCCGGGCGCCGCTTCGCCTGTTGAAACTATCCATTTTGGCCGCCAAGCGAAGTCGGATGGCCTTTGTCTGAGTGATTACACGCTTGATCCGCGGGAGGGGCAGCGCGACCACGTAGCGTTTTTCGTGGTTACGGCGGGCGAAGGAATAATCGCGCATTCTGAGGCGGCGAAAGCGCGCGGAGAATACTTCAAAGCGCACGCCCTACAGGCTCTGGGTATAGAAAGCGCCGAGGCCGCCGCCGAGTGGCTGCATCGCCGCGTCCGCGAAGATTGGGGCTTCCCCGATCCTGCTACCATGACCATGCAGGAGCGCTTCACATCGCGCTATCGCGGCAAGCGCTACAGCTTTGGTTACCCTGCTTGCCCCAACTTGGAAGATCAGACGAAGCTGTGGAGGCTGCTGCAGCCCGGCGATATCGGTGTCCATCTGACGGAAGGCTTCATGATGGAGCCGGAAGCGAGTGTCTCGGCCCTGGTATTCCATCATCCGGATTGCGCGTATTTCAGCGCAGCGGAAGAGACGGAACCTGCGTATGCGTAGATCTGTAGCTGCAGTAAACACGATTTAAAAGCCAGCACGTCTGATCTAATCTTGCCGGGCCGCCCTTGAAGGTCAGTCTACCCTTGCGCAATCCTTGCTTGATCTGAATTTCCCAAGCACTGGCGTGGCGGACAAACCGAGTTCCAGCTGTTTCGAGGGCCGTCAGAAGCGACGGCGGTAAACGCTGAGGATCTGTGGCCATCCAGATTACGACATGGGTGTCCAGCAAGAGCGAGTAACCCGTCATCCTAGCCGCGTGAAGTCGTCGAGTTCTTCCTCTGAGCTGTTGAATAAAAGAGAGTCCGGAATTTTTTCCACTTCGTCTTTCAGAAATCCGAAAGGAAACTTGCTTTTAGCTAGGGGCACAATCTAAGCCACGGGCACGCCATTTCTTTTTAGAAAAACCTGCTCTCCACGCTCGGCGGCTTCGACCAACTGAGAAAGCTTGGTTTTTGCCTCGAGCATATTTGCTTCGATCATGAGCTAACATTAGCCAGAGTACTTAGCTAAGTCAACTGCCAGGGGTGCTAGCCACGGTTGTCAGTAAGACCTTCCCGCGTAAGGAGGGAAAACCACTAGCGCATCACAATCAAGTAAATAGCCATTCCAACTCCCAAGCAGGCGAGGGTAACTGAGATGCCAATGCCGATGCGCGATTGGTGTTGGATGTCCCACTCGCCGCGCTTAAGCTGCTCGATTAAACGGCCCTGACGAAGCATCGCGGAGAGATTTACGAACACACCCATAAGGACGAGTGCGACGCCAATCCAA
The DNA here is from genome assembly GCA_964249415.1 of uncultured Bryobacteraceae bacterium. Taxonomy (GTDB): domain Bacteria; phylum Acidobacteriota; class Terriglobia; order Bryobacterales; family Bryobacteraceae; genus Bog-105. The sequence continues at coordinate 11,547 of CAXUCT010000050.1, forward strand.
AGCGAAAGGCGAGGTGAAGATTGCAGGCGCTCGTGCTGGGAGATTTGTATCTCTCTGAGAAACAGGCCGAAGCGTGCCACCACAAATCCAAAGCCCATCAGCGCGATTCCGGTTCTGATCCAGGCTAGGAAAGTTCTCTCAGCAGCAAAGTACACTCGGGGGTCTTTTGATGAGTTATCTGGCATATTGGCATCTCAGTGTCGCAAGTCGGGAGTGCGCAGGCGCACTAAGCATAAGCTAAATCGATTCGGTCACATTCGCTTCTGAGAGACTGGGTGGGTCCTAACCCACCAAGTCACGTTACTGGCTTTTCTGAACGACAGCTTTAATGATCTACTTTCGATGGTATAGGCTTAGCCCCGTGATTCTGTCACTGGGCATGTTGCTTATAGCTGCTTGTCAGCTTTCCGCTCAAAGACGAACCATCTCAGTTGACGGTCAGGTGCGGGATAAAACAAGAGTTGCAGTCAGCGACGCACGGATAACCTTCCAATTGCCGGGCGCAAATTCCAGGACCGTCAGGACCAATAAGGCGGGGTCTTATGCCTTTTCAAACCTCACGCCGGGTCTATACTCCGTGCGAATCGAGGCGCGGGGCTTTCAGACGTATGAGGCGCGAGACATACGAGTCTCGGGATCTCAAACTCTGCATCTTAGTTTCACGCTGGAGCTTCCTCGCGTGAAGCAGCAAGTCGTAGTTGCGTCCGGGGACAAGCCTCTCACTATTGAGCCGGAGAGCAGCCCGAGCACCATCCTGCTAAGTGGTTCCGCTATGACAGGACTACCCGATGATCCGAATGATTTTGCTGCGGCGGTGCAAGCGCTGGCCGGTCCGTCTGCCTTAGGCGCGTTTGGTCTTCAAGTCTTCGTAAATGGGTTTGTCGACGGCCAGATGCCGCCAAAGGAAACGATTGCGCAGATCCGGATAAACGATAATCCGTTCTCCGCTGAGAACGACCGGCCCGGTACGGACCGCATAGACGCGATTACCAAAGGCGGAGGTAGACAGCTACACGGAGAGACGTACGTGAACTTGGATGTGGGGCGATGGGACGCTCGGAACCCATTCACGCGTCCATTGCCGCCCGATCCCTCGGGTCTATATGGCGGAAACATCGGAGGTCCCTTAACTTCGCGAGCTTCGTTTTTCATCTCACTTGAGCGAGCTCAAACCGACTTCAGAAACGCTATTCAAGCAACGGTTCTGGACGCCGCACTCTCGCCGGAGCTGATCAACAATAATCCGGCGGACTTTGAAAAGAGTCTGCTGTTAAACCCCCGGTTGGATATCACTCTGAACCAGAAGAATACGTTAACAACAAATTATTCTTCATCGCAGTATGTTCTACCTCATGAAGGAGTAGGCGGCACTTCTTTGACGGAGTCGGGTTATCGCGTTTCCAGCAGGCAACAAACCGCTCAAATTTCCGAAACGGCCGTCCTGAGCCCAAAGGTAATTAACGAGACGAAATCTCAGTTCATAGCAATGGACTTGATCCAGAGCCCTTACATGATTTCGCCCGGCATTTCCGTCGATCAGGCATTCACAACGAGTAATCCGTCTTCTGCGTTGTCCTCCTTGCGCGACAATTCATGGGAGTTCCAGGACAATGTCTCGGCCGTCGTGGGTCCGCATGCCATTCGGACGGGGATACGGTTGCGAGGTGATCTAAGCCACGAAACTCGCCAGGAGAATAGCTCCGGTACTTATTCGTTTTCCGCCGGCTCCGGTCCGGAGTTAGGGCCTGATAATGTTCCTGTAAGTAACAGCGAAGGCCAAGCTGTCATCGTGGCGCTCTCCGCTCTCGAACGGTACCGGCGAACTATCTTATTCCAAAACGAGAGCTTGTCTCTCGCCGGCATCAGGCTGCTTGGCGGGGGCGCTACCAGCTACTCGATGGACGCCGGCAACCCGCTGGCGAACGTCAGGCAGTACGATGTCGGGGTTTATATGCAGGACGACTGGCACATCAAGCCCAATTTTCTTCTCGGCGCCGGTCTCCGGTATGAAGCACAGACTCACTTAAGCGACCCTCTAGACTTTGGGCCCCGGCTCTCCTTTGCATGGTCGCCAGCCAAGTCGTCCAATGGGAGTGCTCATACTGTGGTGCGAGGAGGGTTTGGCGTGTTTTACCAGCGTCTTGACGATAAGCTTGTGCTGCAAGCAAACCATTCAGCCACCCCTCACCTGAAATATGTGACCTCAGATCCGGCCATCCTGGACTACTTTCCGGTTATGCCCTCTTCCTCACGTCTCGCGCCGTTCGCAACGGCAGCAGACAGCTTCGAACTCGGACCGGATCTTCGTGCACCTGCTACGCTGCAGCTCACGTTCGGTATCGAGCAGGAGTTGCCGTTTAAGACTCGGCTTTCTGCTGCGGTTACGGGAGCAAGAACCAGTCGCGATCTGCTGATTGAGGACACTTCGACTATCCAGCTTGGAGCCCCACGATCTCTGATTCTTCAGTCAGCAGGTCAGCTCACGCAACGTCAATTAAAGGTCGATCTCAGTAACCAGTTGAGTAAACGCGTTAAGCTGACTGCCGACTACGTCTTGAACAAGGCACGGAGCAATACTGATGGAACAACTGCTCCCGCCGCAGAGCCAGTCAACTTACTCGATGAGTTCGGGCGGTCTGCCATGGACATTCGAAACAATTTCACGTTGACAGGATCGATTAACGCTCCTTGGGGCTTAACGTTTAGCCCCTTTGTTGTAGCTTCTTCAAACCGCCCGTTCAACATCATCGCAGGAACTTTGCAGGATGTAGATATACCCATAACAGGGAGGCCCGCGTTAGCCACGAATCGTAACCAGCCGGGTGTTGTTCTCACTGCATTTGGAGTGTTCCTTCTGCAGCCTTTGCCGGGTGAGCCGACCATCCCTCGCAACTTAGGCGTGGGGCCCGCCTTCTTCTCCGCGAGCGCGCGTCTTAGCAAAACTTTCAAATTGGGAGAGTTGTCCAGCAGTAGCCAGTCTGGAGCCGATGCGGCGTCAGACGAGAAGCACCGCTACGCTTTGGTTATTTCGGCGCAGATCATCAACATGACGAATCACTTGAACCCGGGAATTTTGGAAGGGAACTTAACCTCGCCTCTGTTTGGAACGGCTAGTTCTCTTGCGCCAGGATTTAATTTCGGGGGTGGCACCGCGCCTATCCTTAAACAGCCGCAAATCAACCGTCGGATCGAAGCGCAAATCCGTTTTACATTTTGAAGTTCACGGCGGGGACAGCGGCAACCCTTCTAAGTATGTTTTTGGTAGAGCGTTTGAGAGCCGGCGTCCTAGCTGTTGAGCCGGCCGTTCGACTGCTTGATGGAAGAGCACCGACGCAAAGAAAGTGATCAGCAAATACGGCAACAGCAGGATCAACAGCGCGACTTTCGGATAAAAGGCGTGAACCAGAATCAATAAAACGGTAGCGTGCAGAAGATAGATAGAGTACGAGATCCGGCCGAAGAATTGGAATATCGGCCTGGTTAATAGATCGCTGATGTTACGTATGTCGAGGCAGCACACCACAAGTAGACAAGCGCCTATAGCCGAACAGAAATCCGAAATGACTAAGTTGCGGGGCCGGAAGTGGGGCGCAATGTAAAAGGTGAGCAAAACAGAGAAGATTAGCAGCCCATAGCGCTGAAGAGAACTCAGTCGCGCGATTACCTCAGCTATGCGCGGATATGATCTAGCGATGAGAAAGCCCATCATGAAGATGGCTAAGTAGGGAAAGGTGATGGCGAATGAGTTGAACCGGCTTCTAAAGAAGAGCGTCTCAATACCGAAAATTGTGGCAGCTATATATACATCAGGCAGCCGGAGTAACCCAGCCACGACTAAGGGAAACACCAACGAGACCCGCATCTCGTAAACGAGCGACCAAAAGGCCGTATTTAGTTCGGCGTTATCGTAATCGCCAATAAAAGCGATGTGTTGCAGTACAACCCTGGAAGACAAAGGCCGAAACCACGTGGCAGAGGCCCACTTATCAATCTGTTTACCATCGCCTCCGAAAATGTAAGCTCCAATGCAGGCAATCGCTAGTGCGGCTAAATAAGGCACATAGATCCTGAAGACCCGCCTGACAATAAAGACGGGATAGCTCTGGGGCTTGTTCCTGAGATACGGCAGCGACAG
>CAXUCT010000051.1:0-301 GCA_964249415.1 uncultured Bryobacteraceae bacterium
CACATTGCCCAACGAATCAAAAAAACGGGCCACCCGCTGATTGTCTTCCGGCAATCCACCTTCATAAATGCTCTTAACGAATGGACCACATAAGATCGGCAGGATGCGAACGCCGGGACCGTACAGATGCTGCAGAAACACGATCTGAAACTCGATCGAGTGTTCTACCGAATGGCAGTAATCCTCCATTCGCACCGCATCTGGGGCAGCATTCTCCAGTTCGTCTACTAGGGCTGTATTCGTGAGAGCTTCGCCATATGGCGTAAGAAATCTCTTTCGCGTGAGCCCAAAACGATCCGGC
>CAXUCT010000051.1:311-924 GCA_964249415.1 uncultured Bryobacteraceae bacterium
CGAGTATCACGAAGGTCCGGTCGTCGGCTTCCTCCAGCGATGGCAGAGCTTGATAGGCGGCGCGGTACGTATTCCAACCCCCGTCGGGGCTGGCGTGCGGCGCCGCAATTGCAACGGTGCCGGCGGCCCCTTGTGGACCACCTACGCGCGCCGTCATCAACTCCTGCAGCTTCAACCGGTTCTTCGGATAAGCGGCCCCGGCGAAGATGGCCTCACGAGTGGACTCGCCGGCGAACTCAGCTTCTCGACGTGCTTTCAACTCGCGATATTTATCGTTCTCAAAAAAGCCGGCCTCGCTGAGCGACTCGAAAAGATGCTTCTCGATTTCGCCCACCTGAATCTCGCCTGTGATACGGACCAGCTCAGAACGAAGATCGAGAGTGGACTGCTGCCCGTCAAAGCACTCCAGCGCTTGCACCAGTGGAGGCGGAACCAGCAGTGTGGCATCCGAGTAGTGGTACGGATCGCGTATGTAAAGACCAGGCCGCTCCGGATCGGGCGAAGGCACGAAATCTAGATTGAATCGAAGCCGCGGAAGAATTTCAGACACGCCTCATTGTATGAGCCGACGCATTCGCCGCAAAAATTCGTGCGGCACGCGCACATTTCCCTT
>CAXUCT010000051.1:934-15606 GCA_964249415.1 uncultured Bryobacteraceae bacterium
TTTCCCTTCCTGCCGGTCCCGAGCTCAACATTCGGCTTTACCGCTCCATGAAAGTCGGAGCCACCGGTCGGCACAAGCCCGAGCTCTTCAGCGAGCTGATGATAATGCGCCTGCAACTCCGGCGGGTGTTCGGAATGGTAGATCTCCAGGCCAAGCAAGCCGGCGTGCTTCAACTTCCGGATCACCTCTGCTTCTACGTCACGCGACAGTGACAGCCTCACCGGATGCGCCAAGCTGGGAACGCCACCCCCGGAGCGAATAATCGCGATTGCTTCTTCCGTCGTTTGGCTCTCGCGCTCAACATAGCTGGGCGCGGCTTCCCCTAAATAGCGAGCGAACGCGTCTTCGGAGTTCGCCGCGTACCCTTTCCCGACGAGTACCCGGGCAAAATGCGGACGGCCCGCCAGGCTGCGTCCCGCGGCTTCCACCTCTTCAAGGGTGATGTCGATCCCGCGATCTTGAAGCGCCCCAATCAGCCGTCGATTACGATCTCGGCGGTCGTCCTGCTCGCCGGTAAGCCAATTCGCAAATTCCGCCGAAGGCTGTCCGCTAGGCCAATAAGCCAGCAAGTGCGCCGCGCGTCGATCCCGGCACGACACCAAGTGAAGCTTCGTATTCAACTCTAGACCGCGAACTAGATCGAGGCCCGCTTCGCGAGCGAATGGAACAGCGGCTTCGAATCCTTCAAAGGTGTCGTGATCGGTGATAGCCAGCGCCTCTAATCCGCTGCGCTTCGCTAAGGCGACAAGCTCGGCGGGACTCAACGAGCCATCAGAGGCGGTGGTATGCGAGTGCAGGTCGATGAACTTTGCTTCCTCGCCACTGCGAAAAGGGTCGGACACTAGTGGATCTTTGACTCAGGGTACACGATGAACTCGAACGTCTCACCGCAAGTATGGGCAATGAACCTTCCGCTGCCAAGCGTCTTCTCCTTGGTACGGTTCTCAAAGAACACCGCCCCATCTGTGCTGTCCCCTGGCTTGAGCTTCGCCGGAGTCAGGATGATAGCGGAAGCTGCGGCGGCGGCTTTCAAGCCCCGGTTCACGAACTGCGCCATCGCTGCTTCGCGCCGCTGCTCATAGCCATTTGTCGATCGAAAGTTGGCCAGCGCGTAGATGCTGTCCTCGTACAACAATTGCAACTTGATCACGTCACTGCGACTGGCTTTCTCGACCAGCGACTCTACTACGTCGTCTGCGGATAGAGGCGCCAGAGTAGTGCCATCCTGCCTGGCAAAGGAGAAATCACTAGGCTTCACGGTCCATGACACAGGCGCTCCGTTGGTCACTGTCACCTGAACGACGTTGTAGTCTTTGATGTGAGGCGGTAAGGCCGCGAACATCACCGTGATGCCATTTTTTGTGAGCGCTTCGTAATCCAGGTTGTGCGACTGAAACTCAATGGGTCCAGATGCGTTGGACGGCGTAGGAACTGAATGCGGCACTGGAGCGGCAGACGGATTAATGGGTGGCTGCGCCCCGTCCGGCTGATCGGGCGCAGGTTGGCCAACCGCCGGGGGCGCCGAAGCTGGTGCACTCGGGGCCGCGGGTCTCGCCGCCGGTACCGGCTGATTAGAAGTTGATTGAGATGCGGCCACATAAGCTGACAACATCAGCCACGCCACAACGCTGCACGCAAAGACAATACGGCCTCGCGCGCGGAAAAGATTCATCAAAAAAGACCCGTATACATGATAAACGTCGCTGCGGTGATACGGTGCTTGCGTCAGTTCGGCCCGGACCGGCGTAATTCAAGCTTTCGCAATTCCAGACCAAAGGCCGGGTTGTCTGGGTAATCATGAGCCAATTGCGCCAGCAGCCGTTCCGTTTGCGGCTGCTGCTTTTCGCGTAGATAAAACATTGCAAGTAGGAGTTGCGCGAAAGGCCGAAGATATTGGCCTGACTTGGCTGCTACCCGGAGGTCGTCGAGTCCTTGCTGCTTAGTACCCGAAACGTTGTCCAGCTTCATCGGCCAACGCAGGTAAAAAGGCAGAGAGGCCACCAGGTACTCGGTGAACCCCTTCGTCACATATGCATCGTAAGCGGTCGGGTCTTCTACGAGCAGCCGCGAAGCATAGTCTTGCGACTCTTTGATGTATTCGTAGCTTTCCCGCAATCTGTGCTGAACAAGAGCAAGGTAGTCCCGCTGAACACCGGAGACAATGCAAAGGGCTAGAAGAGCATTCGTATCGTGAGGATTTCTCGCCAGGAGAGCCGCGGCTTCTTGGCGTGTTTGCGTCGCCGCCATGTTGAGGGCAGCCGTGGCTACCGGATCCACGTGGCCCGTCTTCGCGCCGGCTATGGTTCGATCGTCTTTGAGAAGATCATGCACCAGTGCCCCGCCCCGATCCAACTCCGAAAAGAGATAGGACGCAGCGCGAAGCGAAGACGCCAAAGGATCCTTAGGGTGCGCGGTCGAATACGCCGAGAGAGTCTCACGGCTTAACTCAAATTTCGAGTTGTACATCTGGCGCACGGCGGAGGAGATGGTTTCGCTCGCCGGTGATGGGCTCGGTGCGGCATGAGTGCGCAAGGCACAAGCACTCAGTAACAAAAACGAGCTGAACAGCAGTTTCACTCGCTCTTGGCCGCCAATTTAGCGGTCAAGTACCAACGCAGCGTGCCCTTAGGCTGTGAAAGAAAATTTTCCAGATCCACTCGCATCATAGCGCCTTTTTTGAAATGAATCTGCGCTGTCTTTGAGCCCATCAGGTACGCGGCAAGGTTGCTGAAAAGAGGATTGTGTCCCACCAGTAAGACAGAACTCTCGTCGCGATGAACACGGATCTCCTCCCAGACTTGCTCAACGCGCGAACCCGGCGCTAATGCCTTTGTATGCAGAACATTTCCCTTGTATCCCAGCGCATGCTTGGCAATGTCGGCAGTCTGTAGCGCACGTTGTAGAGGGCTGCTAAGAATCAGAGTCGGTGCCACGCCGGCGTCCGCCGCCGCTACTAAGACCTGTCGTAATTTTTTGCGCCCGTCCGCGGTCAACTCACGGTCGGCATCGCTGCGGCCCGTTGAACCCTCTTCTGCAATCCCGTGCCGCAGCAGATACACCTGCATAGCTGATTTCGCCTTTCATTCTGTCATACTGGATGGTTCATGCAGGTGAATTGACCGCGCGACAAAGCTGCCCCCGTACTGCAAGCGCGGCTTACCCTTAATACGGCGCTCACAGCAGTTTTTCTTTTCAAGGAACGGTGATGCCCAGCCGAGTGTCGCGATGCCACGGAAGCTTGCCACGCATTAAATTTGCGAGGCTTCGATTAGGATTCAAGAAGCCTCGTACAAGCGCTCTCGGCGCAGGTTGGGCGGTTACTTTCTCGAAGCGCTCCGCAACGAAGTGATCGAGCATATCTTCGATAAGAATGACGAGCAGGCCACCCGTCGGAGTCACCACAAGATCTACAAAGCCAGCCGTTCCAGGCTTTAAGCCGACATTTCCAAGTGAGGCTTCGCTCAACGGTCCGATCTCAAATTGCGCGCTGTACGCTGCGGACCAGGCGAGCGCTCGAAGACGGCTATGCCAATATCTGGACGACGTACCGAACTCGGCATTCTTAAAGGCCGCATCGTTTTGAATCTCGATAAACCCGCTAACGGCGCCTTGAAATGGATGGCCGACGTAGTTTATCGACCACGGATCACCATCACCCCAACCAGAGATCCCTTTTACGGAACGAAAATAATCGCGCCAGAACGGACCTCCAAGTTGGCTGCGGGTATCTGATTCAGTGCCAATGCGCATACCGTGTTCGAGTCCGAGGAACTCAAGCGATTGAAGGAGTGCCGGCTTCCATTGAAAGCCATGATCGGCCGGAACATAAGCTGGCGTCTGCGCAGAAGAAGCGTGAGCCAAGGCGAGCAGTAGAAGCAGAGCTTTATTCGTCGACGATGCTGTTTTGAAAAGTGGCAATCTCTAAATATACAGACGCGGGAAATGCCGGAGCCGAGTGAGAAAATTTAGTCGAGCAGCATAATTTAAAGATGACAACTCCGGATAGGCCGCTTTAATCTTGCCGCGTGTTCCATTCCCAATATTGTCGACAGATCACGCGGAGCAGCGTCTGCTACTGGCCGTCGCCATCGCAGCTGCGGGCTTGATTCAAGTCTCCATAGCGGCCAGCCAAATTCTACTCGGCGTAGGTATTCTCTTACTGTTGGTGTGTCGCCGCAAGCTGGCGTTTCCGCGCCTCTGGGTGCCGTTACTGGCCTTCTTTGCGTGGACGGTACTCGCCGACATGCTCTCGCCGGACCCGTGGGGTGGCCGCGCCCAGATCCGGAAGTTTTTCGTCTTCCTGTTCCTTCCGCTCCTGTATGGAGTCTTCGCCGGCCAGTTCGAAAAGGTCTATTACATTATGGCCGCCTGGACCGCCGCAGCAAGCGCCTCAGGCTTGTGGAGTTTGGTGCAGTATGTAATGAAGTATCAGCACGCTCGCCGGACTGGCGAGAACTTTTATATCACTTACGTCGGCCACAGAATTACAGGATTCGAGAGCCACTGGATGACCTTCGGAGCGCTTCAGCTGAGCGTCCTTTCGCTCTTATTAGCGCAATGGTTTTTCTCAAGCCGCAGAATGCCACTTTGGGCCTACACTAGCGTGGCAGTGTTTGCGGTCACGATTCTTCTGGGCCAAACTCGTAGTATCTGGCTTGCGACAGTTCCGGCGGTGCTGTACCTGGTTTGGTTCTGGCGGCCGAAGATGACGCTTCTTGTTCCAGTTCTTATTGCAATCGCCTTTCTTCTCGGTCCCTCCAATGCTCGACAGCGTTTAAAGTCGCTCATTGAACCCAGCGCCGACGTTGATTCAAATCTCCACAGAGTGGTTACTTTTCGCACCGGTGTGCGCATGGTGGAAGCGCACCCCTGGTTCGGCTTGGGGCCGGAAGAGATCGGTCGAAATTTCCAGGCATATGTTCCCCCGGACGTGAAACGGCTGCCCGTTGGTTATTACGGCCACTTGCACAACATCTATTTGCAATACGCGGCCGAGCGCGGGCTTCCGGGGCTGCTCTGTCTGTTGTGGATGGTCGGTCTCACGCTTTGGGATTGCCTTCACGCCATTTGGCGCATCGGCCCGGCGCGCTCGCAGCAGCTATTCGTGTTACATGGTACGGTGGCAGTCATCATCGGCGTGCTGGTGGGAGGCGCATTCGAATACAACCTGGGGGACAGCGAAGTGTTGATGATGTTTGTCAGCGTGGTTGCGCTTGGGTATGCGGCCGTGCGCAGCGTGAATGCGCAATGTACACAGGCATAAATTCACTGCCTGATCCCGCTATCATAAATAGGAATGGGTACAGCCACACTCAACACAACTGCAAGTGAATACAAAGTCGCCGACATGGCGCTCGCCGACTGGGGCCGCAAAGAGATCTCGATCGCCGAGCACGAAATGCCCGGGCTGATGACGATTCGCGAGAAGTACGCGACGGAGAAGCCGCTCGCTGGTGTTCGTGTTACCGGCTCGCTGCATATGACGATCCAGACAGCGGTTCTGATTGAAACCCTTGTTGAGCTCGGCGCCGATGTCCGTTGGGCGAGTTGCAATATCTTCTCTACGCAGGATCATGCGGCGGCGGCGATCGCTGCATCCGGTGTCCCCGTCTTTGCCTGGAAAGGCGAAACGTTGGAGGAGTATTGGTGGTGCACTTACCAGGCGGTCAATCACCCGAACGGAAAAGGCCCGCAGCTTGTTGTCGATGACGGCGGAGATGTTACGCTGCTGATCCACAAAGGATATGAACTTGAGGACGGCAGCGATTGGGTAAACACACCTTCGGGAAGCCAGGAAGAAAAAGTCATCAAGGATCTGCTGAAGAAGGTTCACAAAGAGGATCCGCAGCATTGGCATCAGCTCGCCAAGGAGTGGCGCGGCGTTTCTGAAGAGACCACCACCGGCGTTCACCGTCTTTACAAGATGCAGGAAGCCGGCAAGCTGCTGGTGCCTGCCATCAACGTAAATGGTTCGGTCACGAAATCTAAGTTCGACAATCTCTACGGCTGCCGCGAGTCGCTGGCCGATGGAATTAAGCGCGCCACCGACGTTATGGTCGCCGGCAAGGTCGCCGTGATCTGTGGTTACGGCGATGTAGGCAAGGGGTCAGCGCATTCGCTCCGCGGGATGGGCGCTCGTGTGATCGTGACCGAGATCGATCCCATCAACGCTTTGCAGGCCGCCATGGAAGGGTTTGAGGTCACCACCCTCGAAGATACGCTGGGACGTGGCGACATCTACGTCACCTGTACCGGTAACCTGGACATCATCACCTTCGAACACATGCAGTTTATGAAGGACCAGGCGATTGTCTGTAACATTGGACACTTCGACAATGAGATCCAAGTAGACCGCCTGAACGAACAAGCGGAAGTGAAGCGCACCAATATTAAGCCGCAGGTAGACATGTACACGTTTCCCGATGGGCATAGCATCTACATGCTCGCCGAAGGACGGCTAGTGAATCTGGGCTGCGCAACCGGTCATCCCAGCTTCGTAATGAGCAACAGCTTCTCTAACCAGACGCTCGCGCAAATCGACCTTTGGAAGAGCCGCGACACATACAAAATCGGCGTCTACACGCTGCCGAAGAAGCATTACGAATAAATATCGCTGCTCCAACTATAAAAAAAAAAAAAAAAGCTTACTACGCTAAGCCCGAAGCAGGCCGATTATCTAGGTGTGGCCGTAGAAGGTCCGTATAAAGCCGATCACTATCGCTACTAGCCCCCGGCGCTGCCTTGAGACTTCTCTCATCTGAGAAACACTCCGCTTGTGAGGTTTCTCAGATGAGGCTATTGCACTTCTTGCGCTTGTTCATGCTAGTTGCTTTCGCGGTTCCGCAGGTCGGCGCCGCGTTTCCTTTCTTCCACAGTTCCCCTCATCCCAAGCCCCACAAAGTGATGCGCCACAAAGCGCAGAAGCACGTTTAACGCTTGCTGAGGCAAGGATGCCCAGCCCAGGTGAAGCGCAGCGGCCAATCTACACATTCGCGAATTCCAATCCGCGGTGTCACAGCGATAGTGAATTCCGGCCTTTGCCGCCAACGTCGCACCGTCAACTCACCCTTGTCCAGCCGCTGGCCGTAATGCTCACGCGTGATCGCCAGAGCTTGTGTCAGTTTTCCCGGCCCATTGGCGAGCCCCTTGATTGGCCCATTCCACCTTCGGCGCCGGAACATCTCCTGCAGGTCGCAGAACGGCTCGAGTGCACGTATCAGCACGCAGCCTGGCGAACCTTCGTGGTCAGCCACCACGTTCAGGCACTCGTGCATGCCGTAGATGAAGTACACATAAGCTCGGCCGGCCGGCCCGAATAGCACTTTGGTGCGCTCCGTGATTCCTCGGGAAGCGTGTGCAGCAAGGTCGTCGAGGCCCAGGTAAGCTTCGGTTTCAACAATCATCCCGGCCGTTGCACCATGCTTGAGAACACACCCGAGTAACTCACGCGCGAGATCGATGGCGGGTCGCTCGAAGTAAGGAAGGGTGACTGCCTCAGTCTCCCTCAACAGCCGGTCCAGGGGCAGTCGGTCTTCGACAAGCTGCCTGAGAACGCTGTGCTGAGGTTTTGCGCGAGGCCTCAATGTACGCTAGAACATTAGCACGATCACGCGTACATGCGACTCTTCACCGCCATCGATTTGCCTCCCGACATTCTGATGCGATTAGAGCGCCTGATCAGCGCACTTCGTCCGGAAGCCCTGGTTCACTGGAGTCCGATCGACAATCTGCACGTCACAACGAAGTTCATCGGCGAGTGGCCTGAGTCGCGCTTAGACGAATTGCACCGGGTGCTGGCACCGTTGGCCAGGAGAGAACCATTCGACATGGATGTGAACGCACTGGGGTGGTTCCCCAACGAGCGAGCGCCACGAGTCTTGTGGGCCGGCATTCATGCAGGCGATGGATTGCGGGACCTTGCCCGGCAAACCGAGGAACGGCTGCTGCAGCTTGGAATCCGGAAAGAGGAACGCGAATTTTCGCCCCACCTTACCCTGGCGCGCATCAAGGGTCCCGTTCCGCTTCGTCGTTTGCGCGAGAAAGTACAAGAGATGCAGCCGGCCGAACTGGGCCAATTTGCCGTGTCGCAGTTCGCGCTTTATCGCAGTGAACCGGGCTCCAATGCGAGTCTCTACCGTAAGCTGCGCGAATACAGATTTGGATCGGCAGCGGCGGCCGCCTCCTAATACCTACAGTGCCTGCGATTCCATTCCAAGTTCTGCTTGCAATCACAACGTTGCTGGCTTACCTGATCGGTGGCCTTCCCTTCGGGTATTGGTTCGTGCGAATGTCTTCCGGCTGCGATATCCGCACGATGGGCAGCGGGAATATCGGCGCGACAAATGTGCACCGCGCAGCGGGCGGCAAAGCGGGTCTGGTGGTTCTGCTGCTGGACATCTTCAAAGGATTTGTCGCGGTGTGGCTGACCGGGATTATGACCGGCGCTAACCCGGTTACACTCGCGTTCAGCGCGGCGGCCGTGATGCTCGGCCATTGTTATCCCGTGTTTCTTCACTTCAAAGGCGGGAAGGCGGTCGCCTGCTTCGTGGGCGCATTCCTCTATTTAACGCCGCTTGCAATGCTGTATGTCGCACTCATTTTTTTCGCGGTCCTTTTTCTAAGCAAGTACGTTTCGCTCGCGTCGCTGATCGGCGCTGCCACGTTTCCCTTCCTTGTGTGGCTGATCAGTCGCCCCTCAACGCCTATTCTGGCCGCTTCTATCTTCGCTGGATTACTAATGATCTACCGGCACAAGGGCAACATCCAGCGATTGCGAAGCGGGAACGAGAACGTATTCTCGTTACGCGGTGGTAAACAGGCCACGTGAGCAAGAATTTAGCTGTTATAGGCGCGGGCAGCTGGGGAACCGCATTAGCCATTGCGCTAGCTGAACGTTTCGACTCAATTCGATTATGGGCACGCGACGGCGACCGGGCTGCCGAGATGCAAACGCGCAGGGAGAATCGGCGCTATCTTCCAGGATTTGTTCTTCCACCTGTCGTCCACGTCTCCTCAGATCTGGCGGCGACACTGCAGGATGCTGGGATCGTAATTGCGGTTGTTCCCTCGCGGTATTTCCGCATCGTGCTGCAGAATGCGAAAGGCTATGTGTCCCCGCGGGCAAAGCTGGTCAGCGCCACCAAGGGGCTCGAGAATCCTGGTTTGGGCCGCATGTCCCAGGTGATCGCAGAAGTGTTCCCAGGGCAGCGGACGGCTGTGTTATCCGGTCCGACGTTCGCCAAGGAAATAGCGGCCGGTGAGCCGGCAGCCGTGGTGATTGCCGCAGCGGGCATCGCCTTCGCCGAAGAGATGCAGCGTGCGCTGGCCACCTCCGCACTGCGCTTTTACGCCAGCACGGACGTGACCGGCACCGAAATCGGGGCCGCCCTTAAGAATGTGATCGCTATCGGTGCCGGCATCTGCAGCGGACTGGGGCTGGGCAGCAATAGCGTCGCCGCCCTGGTGACGCGCGGCCTGGCTGAGATCACGCGCCTTGCCGTTACCCTGGGCGGCAAGCCGCGCACGTTGAGCGGCTTGGCTGGCCTTGGCGACCTTGTGCTTACGGCGACGGGTGACCTATCCCGCAATCGCTCTCTGGGCGTGCAGCTAGGCCGAGGGCGGCTGCTCGATGACATTCAGGCCAGCATGACGATGGTGGCTGAGGGCGTAGGAACGTGCCGCGCAGCGCGTCTGCTCGGGCTGCGGGAAGGTGTGAAGCTCCCGATTATTGAACAGATGTACGAAGTCCTGTACGAAGCGAAAGAACCGCGGCAAGCGATTCGCGAGCTGATGGAGCGCCCGCTGACTACGGAGTGATTCAGCGGCGGGAATCTTGCCAGGCGAAGAATCCGATGAGTGTTTTCCCGTCTTGAATTTCGCCCGCGCGGACGAGGGACGCCAGTTCCTCTTCCGGAAACCAGCGCGTCTCAATCCGTTCGTCGGGCATCTGCTCGGGCTTGCCGGCGGTCAGCTCACGGGCTAGAAACAGATCCATCTTCTCATCCACGTAACCTGGACTGGGCCAATAAGACGCTAGCTTCATCCAGTTGTTGGCCTGGTAGCCGGTTTCCTCACGCAGTTCGCGTTTTGCTGCTTCGAGCGGTGACTCGCCCGGATCTAAGCGGCCCGCCGGAAGCTCCCAAAGCTCCTGCTGGGCAGGCAGCCGGAACTGCCGGACCAGCAGTACGCGATTCCCATCGTCGACGGGCATCATCACCGCCGAGCCGGGGTGCCGGACGATAGCACGGTGAATCTCGAATCCGCTCGGGTCAGTCGCCACCTCATCGACCACTCGAAAAAGCTTATTCGCGAGCACTTCTTTCGAAGAGATGATCTTCATCCTTCTACGGTACCGTTCGCCTGTCACAGTTCGGCCACGGCATCCGTCCATGAAGAAGAACAATGTCAGACAACAACAAAAGCGTTCTGAAAGCGCTGAACGATCTCATATCGACGTGTCATGATGCGGAAGAAGGGTATGCCAAAGCCGCCAAAGGCGTGCATGACAAAGAGCTAAGTGATCGGCTGACGAACATATCCGGCCAGCGGAGCGAGTTTGCCGACGAGTTGAAGCCACTCGTGGAAAGTCTGGGCGGGCAACCGGCTCAAGACGCACACTTCGGCGGAATCCTGCACAGTGGATGGGTGGATCTGGACACGCGCATTCGTCCGAAAGAGGAACACGACATTCTAGACGACTGCCGTCGAGGTGACGAAGGTACGCTCAAGCATTATGACCATGCTTTAGCGCAGTCACTCTCCGAAGCAGCGCGCGCCACTGTCGAGCGGCAGCGAGCGACCGTTCAGACGGATCTCGACATGCTGCGAACGCGCAATGAGTACCGGAAGAGCCAGCAGGCTTAGATGAGAGTCCTGGCTGCTCTTGCGTGCGTGATCCTGATAGCGTCTTGCGGTGGCGAGAAAATGCGACAAACAGCAAGCGCATCGAACAGCTTGGGTCCGGCCCCAGCTCCCGCTGCTTATACGCCGCGCGTGGGACTGGGCGTAATTACCGGCAGTCGGACGTGCATCGCCATCCAGAACGCAAACTTAGTGATCGGTAGCGCAGTTACCCTGGTCTCACCCTTGCCGCCGCAGACGTTCACACAAGCCGAAATTGGGGCACCCTCTGCCACGGCGTGTCCCATCAGCAAAGACGTGAATACTGCCGTGTCTAACTATGACGTTCACGTCGCTCCGGGCGATGGGACATTACCCAAGCTCACGCCCCTGATTGCGGTGGTAGGCACAGCAGCGCAATTTTCCTCCGGTCCGGCGAATAACGTTTTGGCCGACCTGGACCAGAACGGCAAGACCGAGTCTTTTCGAGCCTGCAGCGCCGACGACGGCATACATGTAACGGTTTGGTTAGGAAATCCGCTTGACGGGGCGTTGCTTTGGCACGGCTACTACTACGAGCCAGGCAACCCGGGCGTAGGTCCGGCGTGCACGCCGAAAGAGATGGCGGCGCCGTAGCTACTCAGAACCTGCGCGTTCGTTTCCGTCGAGCCGCTTTTTCAACGGCAGCAGTGCGCGCAAGGTAAATAGATTGAGCACAGCCAGAGTGATCGCGATGCCGAAGTGATTCATGGCGACGGCAGCTCCGATAACGCCCGCATTCCAAACGCTTGCGGCCGTTGCTGTCCCTTTGACCGTTGTGCCCTCTTTCAGGATTGCGCCGCCGCCGATGAAGCCGATACCTGTAATCAATCCCTGAAGCAGGCGGGACTGAGCAGCAGAATCGGGTTGATCGCCGAGCAGCAGCAGGTACCCGCAACTAGCCATTCCGACGATGGGAAAGGTGCGTACGCCGGTGCTGTGCACCTCACGTTCACGCTCCCAACCAATAGTTGCAGTCAGTAGGTAGGCGATGGCTACGTGCACGAAGTTGCTGTAAATGTCCTGCCAGAGCGGGACAAGCTGAGTCATGCTGCTCATCCAGGTCACCTCGTCACGCTCGATTCGGACCAAGACAGCGCGGCAAGAAGCCGGACCTAGTGTCTTTGAGCATCAGACAACAAGATCAGAATACTCAGGATGCCGGCGGATGTATTCGGCGACAAAAGGGCAAGCGGGAACCACGCGATATCCCTGACTTCGCAAGTCGTCTAACGCCGCCCCGACCAAACGTGAGCCTACGCCTCGCCCCTCGAGAGCGGGCGGTACCTCGGTATGGGTAAAGGTTATGGTTTTGTCCTTCAACCGATACTCCGCGATGCCAACCAAATCGCCAACTTGAAGTTCGAAGCGGTGCTTCTCTGGATTGTTGTGTACTGTAGCTCCGTCTTCCGCGCTCATTCGAAACTAAGATCATAGCGAAGCCGTGCCGCGCTGGCGCGTACCAGAGGGTAGTGCTTAGAATAAAGTACTCTGGAACTAAGCACCGTCCGATTAAGACGCGGCATATGACCTTTCATCTGGACATCCCGGAATCGATTGCGGCGAGTCTGAGGCTTCCTGCTCCAGAAGTGGAGCCGCGCCTGCGCACCGAGCTTGCTCTTGCCCTCTATGGGCAGGGAATTCTGCCGTTCGGTAAGGCGAGTGAGCTTGCCGGTATCTCGCGGTTCGAGTTCCGGGGGCCTTGTTACCGGCCGTGACCTTCCGAGACACCATACCGAGCAAGACTTAACGCAAGATCTCGAATATGCGGGCAGTCAGTAATACCTCG
Organism: uncultured Bryobacteraceae bacterium; assembly: GCA_964249415.1. Classification (GTDB taxonomy): domain Bacteria; phylum Acidobacteriota; class Terriglobia; order Bryobacterales; family Bryobacteraceae; genus Bog-105. The sequence goes on from CAXUCT010000051.1 coordinate 13,602, forward strand.
CCCATTTCGAAATTGACGAACAAGAGGGCCGACAGTTCGCAACGCAAGCAGGACTTACGGTAACCGGCGTTCTAGGTATTCTTCTGCGGGCAAAAAGGGCGGAGCCATTTTGTCGTTGAAGCCCGAAATTCTAGCCCTACGCGTCAAAGCGAAGTTTTTTTATCGCGCCTGCGCTTGAAGCCAGCGTACTAGCCGCCGCCGGAGAATAGCTCACGCCCTCCGGTTAGCGGTAGATGGAGCCCGAAAGTGGCACTCAGCAGCAGGACGGCGGGCATAAGACAACGCAAGCGCTGTATCTTCCACGAAGGACCTTGTGGTGCTGGAGGTGGGGGTCGAACCCACATGAGAAGTGAATCCCGCGGGATTTTGAGTCCCGTGCGTCTGCCAGTTCCGCCACTCCAGCCCGGTGCAGAAACAACCCGAGTATAACAACGCCGGGCTGCGTACCGCGTATTCAAACACCCTAGGCCGATACCGAACTTCCCGGGCGAGAGGATAGCTTCTATGGGTTTGCTTGGATTACCTTGGACCCAGGGAGATCAGGATCATGCAACAGCAGGCTTTTCAATGGGCGCCGTTAACAGTAGCTTTGGTGGCGGGGCTTCTCATTCTGGTGCGGAACGCACAACCTACACAGGAACGACGCTCGCCCGGGCAGTGGTTTATTTATCGCTTGTATCGGTTCATGCAGTTTATTTGGGCCTTAGTGCGTGGCATCGACGTAGGCTACTTGGAATATAAGCGGGTGCTGCAACAGTCTCGGATTGAAGTCGAAAACGAGCGCTGGCTGGGCAAGCTTGTCAAAGGCCGGCAGAACGCCGCGGCGCTGAACCAGCTTGAGCAGGAAGCCTAATCATCGTCGACGAACCCGCAGCTGAATGGGATCCCGCGGATTCAGCGTAAGCTTCGCATCTGCTGAAGGCACTCGGTTATCGAGCAGTTCAAAACGCCAGCGCCTCAGCAGACAAGCGAGGAAGAACACTCCTTCCATCCAGGCAAACCGTTCGCCGATGCAGCGGCGCTCGCCGGCGCCGAAAGGCAGATAGGCATAGGCCGGCCAGGAGGGGTTTAACCATCGCTCAGGCCGGAATTGATCGGGCTCCGGAAAGAACTCCGGACGGCGATGCAGATCTGCCATACACACCAGAAACACACTTCCTTTTGGCGCGGTGAAGTTGCTCGATGAATAGTCTTGCAAGGCACGGCGCCCTAGGATCCAAATGGGCGGGTAAAGGCGCAGAGATTCGGCAAGGGCATGTTGCAGGAATTCCAGCCGTCCGTAATCTTCGACCGTGGGCTGCGCGTCGCCCAGAGTAGAGCATGTCTGTTCGGCCAGCCGTTCTTGAAGGTCCGCATGCCGCGCCAGCAAGTAAAGGCACCAAGTTAAGCCGACCGCGACCGTCTCATGCCCGGCAACCAGCATGGTTACGATCTCATCTCGTATCTCCCCTTCGGTGAGAGCTGTCACGTTTAGGAGCATCGAGGTCAGGGTTTCTGTTTGACCGGAGGAACTCGCATTTCTAATCAGCTGGTAGACAATCTTATCCAGGCGCTTGCCCGCGCTTCTGTATCGCCGGCTGGACGGTAAGGGCAGCCTCATCAGCAAATCACCCCAGGGCAGCACGAATCTATTCTCCATTTGCAGCATGACCTGCAACTGGTGGCCCAGATCGGAAATTACGGCGCTATCCGTGAGGGCAAAAAAACTCTCCGAAATAACGTCCAACGCGAGTCCATTCATGGCTGCGGAAACGTCAATGAGATCTCCTTCAGTCCAGGCAGCGCTCAGACGCTCGGCCGCGTGTATCATCTGCCCTGTATAGATGCGCAGGCGGTCTCGATGAAACGCCGGCTGCAGATCGCGGCGCCGTCGTTTATGCAAGGCTCCTTCGCTGGTCAACAATCCGTTTCCGAACAACTGTTGTCTCGGGTTTCCGGGTGGGAACTTTTCGAAGGATGCTGCCTGGCTGACAAGCAGGTCACGAATCAGAGCCGGACTCTTTAC
>CAXUCT010000052.1:0-8175 GCA_964249415.1 uncultured Bryobacteraceae bacterium
AGTTCCAGCAATACGATGCCGGACAGATCTTCGGCGTGGAAACTATCCAAGCCGTCGAACCGGCCGTTTGCATTAGCGGGGAAATTTTAAGAGGGTTGAAGAAACCGCACGATTGTTCTGCTTTCGGCAAACAATGCACGCCGGAAACACCGCTGGGGGCGACCATGGTTTCGGCCGAAGGCGCCTGCGCTGCGTACTACAACTATGGCCGGCACCTGGTAGCTGTTGAAGCCTCCGTCGCGAGAGCCTGAGCGCTGCCCATGGAGAAAACGTTCGCGCTTAGCTGCCCTCTGCCCATTACAGAGCGAAAGAACATCGTGATGGGGCACGGCAGCGGCGGCAAACTGACGGCGCAACTGATCCACGACCTGTTTCTACCGGCATTCAATAACGAATACCTGAAGAAGTTGGATGATCAGGCAGTGTTTCGCGCCGGTTCGGCCCGGCTCGCATTCACGACCGATTCTTTTGTCATCACACCACTGTTTTTCCCTGGCGGCGACATTGGGCAGCTCGCTGTTAACGGCACCGTGAATGATCTCGCGATGAGCGGTGCACAGCCGCTGTTCCTCTCTTCCGCGTTCATCATCGAAGAGGGCTTCGCGGTCGAGCATCTCTCGCGCGTTATCGACTCCATGGCGCAGGCGGCGCGCGCGGCAGGGGTAGCCATTGTAACAGGTGATACCAAGGTGGTGAATAAAGGCTCGGCGGATAAACTCTTCATCACCACCACAGGCATTGGCCTTTTGCCGGAGGGCGTGGAAATCTCTGCTTCCCGGGCGAGCCCCGGGGATGTGATCCTCGTCAGCGGATCTATGGGCGATCATGGCATGGCGATCATGTCTGTTCGCGAAGGCCTGGAGTTCGAAGGGGAGATTCGGTCCGACACGGCACCGCTGCACACCTTGGTTCACGCCATGCTGGACGCTGGTGAGGTTCACGTTTTACGCGACCCCACGCGAGGCGGCTTGGCCACTTCGCTCTGCGAAATCGCAACTGCTTCCTCAACGGGCATTGAAATCGAAGCCAGCGCTGTCCCGGTTCGCGAAGACGTTAAAGGCGCCTGCGAGATCCTGGGACTCGATCCGTTGTTCGTTGCCAACGAAGGTAAGCTTGTCGCGTTCGTTCCCGAAGCATCGTCGAGAGCCGTCCTGGCGGCCATGCGCAAGCATCCGCTCGGGCAAAATGCCGTCTCCATCGGGCGCTGCGTGGACGATCACAAGGGAATGGTGTTGTTGAGAACGGAAATTGGCGGTACTCGGATTCTCGATTTGCCCTTCGCCGAACAGTTGCCCCGCATCTGTTAGCGGACTGGAACTGTATACTCGAAAGCTCTTAGTGAGTTCTGCCTTATAAGAAATCCTTGACTCCCTCCCGCGTGAAGACATAGACTCGATTTCGGAGGAAGTCCTAATGCCTCAGTCGGCAGAAGTTGCTCCATACGGCCGCGTCACGCAGAAGCCGCCAGCTGTAAGCGAGGTCCAGGTACTTTGGATCACCGCTGGTCTGAGTTGCGATGGGGACACAATCTCGATTACAGCCGCCACGCAGCCCAGCGTTGAAGATATTCTCCTCGGTGCCATTCCCGGCCTTCCCAAGGTTCATCTGCACAACCCAGTGCTCGCGTACGAAGTCGGTGACGATTTCATGAAGTACTGGTATCTTGCCCAGGAAGGAAAGCTGGAGCCTTTCGTTCTGGTAATCGAAGGTTCTATTCCGAACGAGAAGATCAAGAAAGAGGGATATTGGGCCGCGCTTGGTACCGACATCGACACCGGCCAGCCGATCACAACGTGTGAATGGATTGATCGCTTAGCGCCAAAGGCAACGGCAATCGTAGCTGCCGGTACCTGCGCCACTTACGGCGGCATTCACGCCATGCAAGGCAACCCGACAGGCTGCATGGGTTTGGCCGATTATCTTGGCTGGAACTGGAAGTCGAAAGCGGGCTTGCCGATCGTCAACGTTCCCGGATGCCCGGTTCAGCCGGACAACTTCATGGAGACGTTGCTTTACTTACTGTTTCAGCTGGCTGGTCGCGCGCCCATGATTCCGCTAGATGACAAATTACGTCCGGAATGGCTCTTTGGTCAAACAGTTCATGATGGTTGCGACCGCGCGGCCTCCTATGAACAAGCTGATTTCGCCGGCACTTATAACTCCCCCAAGTGTCTTGTGAAACTCGGATGCTGGGGCCCCGTGGTTGACTGCAACGTGCCTAAGCGCGGCTGGATGGCCGGCATCGGCGGATGCCCGAACGTGGGCGGCATCTGCATTGGCTGCACCATGCCCGGTTTTCCAGACAAGTTCATGCCCTTCATGGATGAGCCGCCCGGCGCCAGAATCTCTTCCATGGCGATTAAACCATATGGCACCGCGATCCGCGCGCTGCGCAGCATCACGAACCACACGGTCAACAAAGAACCGAAGTGGCGTCACACCGGTCGAAAACTCACTACCGGTTACACGCCGCTGACTTACTAAGCGTACAGAAGAAGAGGACAACATGGCTACTATTACCGAACCGGCATCTGGGCTTGAGAGGTCGCGGCGCCTCGTCGAGATGAATTGGGATCCGATTACTCGGATCGTCGGCAGTTTAGGCATTTACACGAAGATCGATTTCGCTAACAAAGAAGTCGCCGAGTGCTATAGCACTTCATCGATCTTCCGCGGATACAGCATCTTTATGAAGGGTAAAGATCCGCGTGATGCCCACTTCATCACCAGCCGCATCTGCGGTATTTGCGGCGATAACCATGCAACCTGCGCTTGCTATGCGCAGAACATGGCTTTCGGCGTTCGGCCGCCAGACATGGCCGAGTGGATCACAAACCTTGGTGAAGCCGCCGAGTACATGTTTGATCACTGCCTGTACCAGGACAATCTCGTCGGGGTCGATTATTGCGAGCAGATGATTAAAGAGACCAATCCCGGCGTTCTCGCGAAAGCGGAGAGGACCCCATGTCCGCATGCTGATATGCACGGATACCGGACCATCGCCGATATCATGCGAGCCTTAAACCCGTTCACCGGCGAATTCTATCGCGAAACGTTGCAGATGAGCCGGCTCACGCGCGAGATGTTCTGCCTGATGGAAGGACGTCACGTTCATCCGTCAACGCTTTACCCTGGCGGCGTCGGCACGGTGCCCACGATTCAGCTTTTCACCGACTATCAAGTCCGCCTGATGAAGTATGTCGAGTTTATGAAGAAAGTTGTCCCGCTGCATGACGACTTATTCGATTTCTTCTATGAGGCATTGCCAGGTTACGAGAAAGTCGGCCAGAGGCGTATCATGCTTGGATGTTGGGGATCGTTTAACAACCCCGAAGTGGCGGACTACACTTACAAAAACATGGATAAGTGGGGCAAGGCGATGTATGTTACGCCCGGCATCGTCGTCGATGGCAAGTTAGTCACAAACAACCTGGTCGACATCAATCTGGGCATTCGCATCTTGTTAGGACGTTCTTACTACGACGGTTGGCAAGATGATGAGACCTTCGTTAAACAGGATCCGCTGGGAAATCCTGTAGACCAGAGTCATCCTTGGAATCAGACCACCACGCCACGGCCGCAGAAACGCGATTTCAAAGGCAATTACACGTGGGTCATGTCTCCGCGCTGGTTCGACAAAAGCACGGGCGATTATCTGGCGCTCGACACAGGCGGCGGTCCCATCGCTCGCTTCTGGGCCACAGCGCTGGCAGGCCTGGTCGACATCGGCTACGTCAAAGCTACCGGGAACAGCGTCAAGATCTATCTGCCTAAGACCGCGACCAAGCCGGAAACCGAATTTGAATGGAAGATTCCGAAATGGAGTAATGCGATTGAGCGTAATCGCGCGCGCACTTACTTCCAGGCCTATGCTGCCGCTTGCGCACTGCATTTCGCGGAGCAGGCCATGCGAGACCTCCATGCTGGAAAAACGCAGACTTGGCGCGAGTTCAAGGTGCCCGATGACGCAATCGGCTGCGGGTTTCATGAAGCAGTCCGAGGCGTTCTCTCGCACCACGTTGTGATTCGCGACGGCAAGATCGCCAACTACCATCCCTATCCGCCCACTCCTTGGAACGCAAGTCCTCGTGATGAATACGGGACTCCTGGACCTTACGAAGACGCAGTGCAGAATACGCCGATCTTTGAAGAAAACGGGCCGGATAACTTCAAAGGCATCGACATCATGCGTACCGTGCGCAGCTTCGATCCTTGTCTGCCGTGCGGCGTTCACATGTATCTGGGCGAAGGCAAGACTCTGGATGTTCGGCATTCGTCGATGCTTGGCGCGGACGCCTGCGAGGTAAAGGGTTCAAGCGTCCATGGCCACTGAACCAGCGACCGGCGTTGAGGAAGAACGGTTCCGGCGCATTGAAGGTTTGGTGCGCCGTCTGGAACAGATCGACAATCGCGAAAGCCGCGAAATAGCCGAACAATTGATGCAGGCTGTTCTGGACCTCCATGGTGCAGGATTGGAAAAGATAATGGATCTCGTTTTCGAATCCGGCGCAGGGGGGAAAGCCATCCTTCGACGGTTCGCGAACGATAGCCTGGTGTCTAGTTTGCTGGTGCTGCATGGGCTTCATCCGGATGACTTGGAAACCAGAGTGCGACAAGTACTGGCGAAGTTGCGAGGGCATGTGGAATTAGCGAGCGTTTTTGATAACGTGGTGCGCGTCCGGCTACCTACGGGCGGGTGCGGATCAGAAGAGGCCGACGAAGAAGCCCTCAAAGCGATGCTTCGTGAAGCTGTTCCCGATATTGCTGACGTTGTTGTCCAATACAGCGGCGTTATGAACAGCTTTGTTCCGTTGCTTAGCCTCAGCGGCACGGCATCGAGGGCGGGTTAGCATGGCGCCGGCTCCGGTTGCAGCACTGCGCCGGTTTGTTCCGGTGCGCCCAAGTAGAGAGAAATGTGACCGCTGTGGCGCGGGTCTTCCCGCCGAGCACCGACATCAGTTTGATCCCAAGACACGTCAGATTCGTTGCGCGTGTGATTTGTGCGCCGTGCTCTACCGCGGCACTTATCGGGACATTCCCACAGAGGTGCGCGCGCTCCCAAGCTTCAGCATGAGTGATGCGCAATGGGATGATCTGCTGATCCCCATCTCGCTTGCCTTTTTCACGTACAACTCGGCAACGCGCCGCGTAATTGCTCTTTATCCGGGTCCTGCGGGCGCGGCGGAATCATCTCTTCGTCTCGATGCCTGGGAGGAAATTGCGGCGGCCAATCCCGAACTGTGCGAACTGCAGCCTGATGTAGAGGCGCTGCTTGTCAATCGCGTCGGCGCAACACGCGAGTACTTCATCGTGCCTATCGACGAATGCTATAAGCTGGTCGGCATCATTCGCACGCGCTGGAGCGGTTTATCGGGCGGCGCTGCCGTTTGGGGCGAAATAGCGCAGTTCTTCGACGGCCTGCGACAAAAGGGGAGCAGTTGCCGAACCTGAGCTTCATTGTCGAGAGTGCGCACGCCATTTCCTTCGCCGCTGCGCCAACGATCGCTTTTCAACTCCGGGTGGCCAACACAGTCGCGGAGGAATCGATTCACAGCATTGCGCTTCGCTGTCAGATTCAGATAGAAGCGCAACGGAGGCACTACGCGCCCGGAGAACGTAACCTGCTAGGCGACCTCTTTGGCGAACCAGAGCGCTGGAGCCGCACGTTGCGGCCTCTGCTGTGGACCCATGCCCATGTTGCGGTTACAGAATTCGTGGGCAGCACCACCGTCTCAGTTCCCATCGCCTGTACTTTCGATTTCAACGTGGCCGCCGCGAAGTATTTTCATGCCCTCCAGGGAGGCGACGTCCCGCTCAACTTTCAGTTCAGTGGCACGATATTTTATCCGACTGCGGATGGCACGCTGCAAATTGCGCAAATCGGTTGGGACGAAGAGGCGAGGTTTCGTTTGCCGGCGCAAGTCTGGCATGAAATGATGGACCTCTATTACCCCCAAAGCGCCTGGCTCCGTTTGCAGCGCCACGTCTTCGACCGTTTGTACGAATACAAGCGATCGCAAGGTGTTGCCACCTGGGAAGAAGCCATCGAGCGCCTTCTGCCTAACGAACAACAGGCGGCATCGTGAACTTCCAGCCTTTAGAAAAGATCGCCAGCGCCGTTCTGTACGAGGGCTTTCTGCTGTACCCGTATCGCAAGACGGCGGTGAAGAATCAGGGCCGTTGGCACTTCGGAACAGTTGGGCCGGTGGGCGGCAGCTACCCAGTGGAGATGCAGACCGAGGTTCTTGCCGAAGCGAACGCCCAGACAGTGATCGAGATCAAAATTCGATTTCTTCAAGACCGGACGGAGCGCGAATTTGTGGCTTCTCACGCCTTGTTATCCGGGTGCCCAGAAGTGCACTCCTTCTCCTTTGGGCCGGTGACTGCCGCTGTCCAGATAAGCGCTACGCCTGTCGCTGAGGGTATGATTCGTCTCTCGATTCGCATTCAGAATCTGAGCGTGAACACGGGCGAGGAGTCGGGAACCTTTTCGGTCAGAGAGCTGCAACCGTCGCCCACGCTCATGCTTTCTTGCCACACTCTGCTGGGCATAGAGAATGGGGCATTCGTCTCCCAAATAGACCCGCCGGAAGCGTATCGCGTAGCGGCGGCAGCTTGCCACAATATCGGGACGTGGCCGGTCCTGGCAGGTCGCGAAGGCGAACGGACGCTCATGCTCTCCTCGCCTATCATCCTTTACGATTATCCGCAGATCGCGCCTGAGAGCAAGGGCGATTTTTACGACGGCACCGAGATGGACGAAATGCTGACGCTGCGCGTCCTGACCTTGACGGACAATGAAAAACAGGAGATGAGGGAGAGCGACGATCGCGGGCGGGAGATCCTTGACCGAACGGAAACCCTTCCAACGGAGCATACGGCCAAACTGCACGGCGCCATCCGCAGCCTACGTAACGCATCCAAGCTGGAATTCCGTGAGGGTGACCGCGTGCGATTGCGCCCCCGCAAGCAGGCGGACATCTTTGACATCGCCCTAAATGGAAAGATCGCCGTCGTGGAATCGGTTGAGCGCGATTTTGAAGATCGCGTTCATCTCGCTGTGACGGTGGAAGACGACCCGGGGCGCGATTTCGGCGTGGCGCGACAGATCGGGCACCGCTTCTTCTTTTCACCCGAAGAAGTCGAACTCGTATGAACATCCTGGTCGCAGGCATCGGGAACATCTTTCAGGGTGACGACGCTTTCGGTTGCGAAGTCACCCGCGTGCTGAGCACACGCATGCTTCCCGGCAACGTGCGCGTGGTCGACTTCGGCATTCGCGGCCTTGACCTTTCCTATGCGTTGATGGACAAGCCCGATCTCACGATTTTGCTTGATGCGACTTCGCGTGGAGGCGCGCCTGGAACTGTTTACACGATCGAGCCAACGCCCGGCCGGCCGGGGTCCGGACAACTAGCTCCTGTGAACGCGCACGCAATGGATCCAGAGAATGTGTTTCGCACGGTGTACGCGATGGGCGGCGAAATCGGCCGCGTCTTGCTAGTCGGTTGCGAACCTGCCGATTTGGGAGGAGAGGGCGGCCGTATGGGTTTAACTCCACCTGTCGCGGAAGCTGTTCCCATAGCCGCCGACCTCGTAACTTCCCTTATCTCGAAAGAATGTCAGGAGGCGTAAGTGATATGAAAAAGTTATTTAGCGGAATGGCGGTCGCGCTCGCCCTCACGGTGTTAGTGGTCTCTCTTCCCGACATCAAGCGCTATATCCGCATCAGCATGATGTAATCGGCGCGTGCATGAACTTTCTATAGCTTTGAGCATCATCGAAGGCGCTGAGGAAGAAGCTGTGCGGCAGGGTGGCGGGCACATCTGCGCCGTGCATCTACGTCTCGGTCCGCTGGCGGGCGTGGTCAAAGAGGCGCTGCTCTTCTCTTATGAGGTCGCAAGCCAAGGCACCTCACTTGAAGGTTCCAGCCTTGTCATAGAGGATGTGCCGCTGGTTATTCAATGCGCGCAATGCCAAGCCGAACGCGCTCCAATTTCCTGGCAGCGTCTGGAGTGTGCGCAATGTGGTGCGCCCGCAGCCGCAGTGGTTCACGGGGCCGATCTGGAAGTATCTGCTCTGGAGTTACAAGCGTGAACGGAACGCGTCTTGTCGAAATTCGTCAAAAGGTTCTTAACAAAAACGACGTTGCCGCACGCGGCTTGCGAAAGCGAT
>CAXUCT010000052.1:8185-10782 GCA_964249415.1 uncultured Bryobacteraceae bacterium
CGAACGTCACAGTAATCAGCCTTGTCTCGAGCCCTGGCTCGGGTAAGACGGCGTTCCTGGAGCGCATCTTGTCTTCCCTTCGCCAGAACTACCGCGTAGCCGCTTTAGTAGGTGATCTCGCGACAGAGAATGACGCCGTCCGCTTGGCACGCAGCCAGGTTCCTGTCAAGCAAATCTGCACCGGAACGATTTGTCACCTCGACGCCAGTATGATAACCGCGGCCCTCAACGACTGGAGCCTGGAGGATCTCGATTTTCTCTTCATCGAGAACGTAGGCAATCTTGTCTGTCCATCCAGTTACGACCTCGGTGAACAAGCCCGTATGGTGCTGCTCTCGGTCACGGAAGGCGAAGATAAGCCTTTGAAGTATCCGCCGATCTTTCACAGTGCCGATATCGCGATCATTACGAAAAGCGATCTTGCGGAAGCAGTGGAGTTCTCCTGGGAGGACGCCCATCGCAACATTCAGAGTGTCCGCCCGGGGATGCCCACGTTTCAGGTCTCTGTTAAGTCGGGGCAAGGGATGACTGAGATTGAAAGATGGATGGAGCAGGTCTGCGGCGCTTCATCGACAGTACGAGATGAAGGTTCGAGTAGGTAGATCGATCCTGCACGACACAGAATGTTCGCGCGGAACGCAATCAACGTTAAGCTTACTGCGCTTCGACGCCTTGAATAGGTGTTCTGAAGAGCTGCCCGCCTTATTCGAGAGTACGGCTGAACGCTGTTAGCTCTTCGAGCTTTTGACGCGCGGCCCCACCGTTGATAGATTCTGCCGCAGCGGCTACGGCGGCCTTCAAATCCGGTGCATGTTGCGCAACCAGAAGAGCTGCCGCGGCGTTAGCGATCACCACGTCTCGCGCGGGTCCGGGATCGCCGGCCAGGACCGACCGTAGAATCGCGGCATTCGTCTGCGGGTCACCGCCTCGCAGATCTTCAAGCGCGGCCTGCGCGAGCCCGAAATCGCCCGGCACCCATCTACCTTTTTGAACGCGGCCACCTTCCACCTGAAACACGGTGGTGTGCGTGGTAGTTGTAATTTCATCTAAACCGTCGGCGCCATGAACCACAAATGCGCGCTCCACGTTGAGCCTTGCGCAGGCTTGGGCCATCATCTCGGCGGCGCGAACGGAGAACGCTCCGATGAGCCGCACGCGTGCGTGAACCGGATTGACCAGTGGGCCGAGGAGGTTGAACACCGTCCGCCCTTTCAGTTGCAGGCGCGCCTCTTGCGCGTGCTTCACCGCCGGGTGTAGGAAGGGGGCATGCAGGAAGCCGAGGCCGGTCTGCCGTATGCACTCGATGACCTGCCGTACCGAAAGATCGACTCGTATTCCGAGAGCCTCCAAAACTTCAGAGCCGCCGCACTGACTGGAGATGCGACGATTACCGTGTTTCGCGACGCGTACGCCGGCGCCAGCTACCACAAAAGCAGTCGCGGTGGAGATGTTGAAGGTATTCGTTCCGTCGCCGCCGGTGCCGCAGGTATCAAGAATGGGCGCCGTTGATTGGTGCAAATCAACGGGGTCACTCATCTCGCGAATGGCGGTGGCGAATCCAACCAGTTCGGCGACGGTCTCGCCTTTGCGGCGCAAGAAGCTGAGGACCTCTGCGATTCCTTCGGTATCCATCTCGCCCGATAGCATGCGGCGCATCAGATCGTATGCTTCCGGCTGCGTGAGATGAACAAAGTTCCGGAAAGGAAGATGGGGCGTGCTGCGGCTATTCATTCGGTCGACGGGCCGGGCATAATCCTCTATTTTGAACTACTGCCAAAACAGAACATTGATTCAGCAAGAAATGGTTGGTTTCCGCTACGCTAGACAGCAGAGGCTCTGAAACCGTGCTCGTTGTCATGAAGGCTCAGGCTGGACCCGCGGAGATTGCGCGCGTATGTGAACGGATCGAATCGCTGGGTTTTAAACCGCACATTATTCCGGGGGAGCAGCGGGTTGCGATCGGCATCACCGGGAACAGTGGGCCGGTGGATAACGCCGAGTTTGAAGATCTGTCCGGGGTGGCGGAAGCGATTCGGGTATCGAAGCCTTATAAGCTGGTAAGCCGGGAAACGAAGCCGGACAACACCGTCGTTTTAGTGAATGGCGTTCCAATAGGCGGCGAGGAGATTGCCATTTGCGGCGGCCCTTGCGCTGTTGAGAGCCGAGGTCAGATTCTCGAGTCCGCGCGGGCCGTGAAAGCAGCCGGCGGGCAATTGCTTCGCGGAGGAGCTTATAAGCCGCGAACATCGCCCTACAGTTTCCACGGCCTGGCCGAAGAAGGGCTGCGCTATCTGGCGGAAGCTCGCGAAGAGACGGGCCTCGGCATCGTAACGGAAGCGATTGACGTGGAAACGTTCGACTTGGTGGAGCGCTACGCCGATTGCGTTCAAATTGGCGCGCGCAACATGCAGAACTATTCGCTGCTGCGGCGAGCGGGGCGTGCCCGCAAACCGATTTTGCTGAAGCGTGGGATGTCGGCGACGCTGGAAGAGTTCCTCATGGCCGCGGAATACATTCTGTCGGAAGGCAACTACAACGTGATTTTGTGCGAGCGCGGCGTGCGAACGTTTGCCGGCCACCCCCGCAACACGCTGGAC
>CAXUCT010000052.1:10792-15508 GCA_964249415.1 uncultured Bryobacteraceae bacterium
GCCTTAGCCACTTGCCCATCATTGTGGACCCGAGCCATGGAACCGGTAAGCGCGACAAGGTTCTGCCGATGGCGCTGGCTTCGATTGCAGCGGGCGCTTCAGGTTTAATTGTGGAGATGCATCCAGTACCGGAACGCGCGTTGTCGGACGGGTATCAGTCGCTTGATCCGGGGCAGTTTGCAGAGATGGCGGATGATTGCCGGGCGCTGGCCGAGTTGTTGGCGTCGCGGCGGCGGGTGGCGGTAGGCGTGCCGTAGAACGCCTTCTGGCACGCGATCTTTCCCGGTTCCAACCGCCTAAAAACGGTCTCGATCACATTGCCACCCGATTTACTGGTGAAAGCACAGCAGCTCGCCGCGCAGGAGCACCGATCGATGAGCGAGCTTTTCGGTGAGGCGCTTCGTACTACATGGGAGCAGACGCACAATGGAGAGATGTCCTTAAACGCACCCGCGCGACAGGGAGGATTCTGGGAGTTCACACAGAGAAGGATGTAGAGCGCCTCAGCGATGCATTCCGCCGCGACCGGGGGCGATGATTCATGTTGTTGCAGATACTAACGTTCTTTTATCAGCGATCATGTTTGGCGGATTGCCAGGCACGTTCCTCGAGTTAGCGCTGCTGGGGTCACTCTCGCTGGTAACCTCGGCCGTGCTCTTAGACGAGCTGGAAGAAAAGCTGCAATTCAAGTTTAGGGTCTCGGCGGATGATTCTAGCGTTATACGCGTCAAACTGGAAAGTGTGCGGAGCTGGTTACGCCTGTTGCCGCTTTGAACGTCATCAAGGATGATCTCGACGACAACCGAGTCCTCGAGTGTGCGATTTAGGAGACGCGATCTTGGATTGCTGGGTCCGGGCTTCCTTGCGAGATACACTAGCGGTTGGTCCTGAAGCACGTGCGCCCATGCACCTAGGCTGCACACGGCCGAAAGCAGCTATGAAAATTCATGAGTATCAGGCCAAGGCGATCCTGGCCAAATTCGACGTGCCGGTTCCACGCGGCGAGGTCGCCTACACCGTCGAAGAAGCGGAGGCCGCAGCCAAAAGTATCGGTGGGAGCGTGGTGGTTAAGGCGCAAATTCATGCCGGAGGTCGCGGCAAAGGCGGCGGAGTCAAAATTGCAAAGAATGCGGGGGAAGCTGCTGAAATCGCCAAGAAGATGTTGGGCATGACGCTGGTGACGCACCAGACGGGGCCCGAAGGGCGAGTGGTTCATCGGCTGCTGATTGAGGAAACACTGCCCATTGAGCGAGAACTCTATCTGGGGATCGTCCTGGACCGTGACACCGGGCGGTCAGTCTTTATGGCTTCGAAGGCGGGGGGCATGGAGATCGAAGAAGTCGCGGCCCATACTCCCGATTTGATTTTGCGCGAGCAGCTGCTGCCGGGACGCCCCTTACAGCCGTTCCAGGCGCGCAAGCTGGCTTATGGGATGGATATTCCGGCTGCCAGCGTGAACGCCGCAGCAGCCGCCATGATGGCGCTCTCGAAGGCGTATGATTCCATCGACGGATCGCTCGCGGAGATCAATCCTTTCATTCTGACGAAAGACGGGAAGGTCTATGCGCTGGACGCGAAGATCACGATTGACGACAACGCGATGTATCGCCACAAAGATCTTCTTGAACTGCGGGACATGAACGAGGAAGATCCACTGGAGGTGGAAGCCTCGCGGTTCGGCTTGAATTACATTAAGCTCGAAGGAAATATCGCATGCATGGTAAACGGCGCGGGCCTGGCAATGGCGACTATGGACATCATCCAGTACGCCGGCGGCCAGCCCGCGAATTTTCTAGATGTCGGCGGCGGCGCCAATGCCGAGCAGATCAAGAACGCTTTTCGCATTTTGCTGTCAGACCCGAGCGTGAAGGCCGTTTTGATCAATATTTTCGGGGGTATTCTGCGCTGCGACACTCTGGCGAACGGAGTGGTTTCGGCGGCACGCGAACTGGGCATCAAGATTCCGGTAGTAATCCGCATGGAAGGCACGAACGTAGAGCTTGGTCAGAAGATCTTGCGAGAATCGGGCTTCAATTTCGCGGTCGCGGATGGGATGAAAGACGCCGCCGAGAAAGTGGTAGCGTCCGTCCAATGAGCGTTCTCATCGACGAAAACACCGAGGTTCTGTTCCAGGGCTTCACGGGCCGGGAAGGAACGTTTCACGCTGAACAGGCCATCAATTACGGCACAAAGGTGGTTGGCGGAACCACGCCTGGCAAAGGCGGCCAAATGCATCTGGACCGGCCGGTGTTCAACACCGTGCAAGAAGCGGTTGAGACAACCGGCGCAAATGCCTCCGTCATCTTCGTTCCACCGCCGTTCGCCGCCGACGCCATTATGGAAGCGATCGACGCCCGTCTGCCGCTGGTGGTCTGCATCACGGAAGGCATTCCTGTTATCGATATGGTTCGCGTCTGGGCCTATCTGCAGACGCGGCCCGGTACGCGCTTAATCGGGCCCAACTGCCCCGGTGTCATCACGCCGGGCAAGTGCAAGATCGGCATCATGCCGGGACACATTCATAAGCCCGGACATGTGGGCATCGTATCGCGCTCAGGCACGCTCACTTACGAGGCCGTTGGACAGTTGACGAAGCTGGGCATCGGGCAATCGACATGCATTGGCATTGGTGGCGACCCAATCATTGGAACCAGCTTTACGGACGCGATCAAGCTGTTTAACGAAGATCCCGACACGCACGCCATCATCATGATTGGCGAGATCGGCGGGAATGCGGAAGAGATTGCGGCGGCGTACGTGAAAGCGCACGTCAAAAAGCCCGTGGTGGGTTTCATTGCAGGGCAAACCGCGCCGCCCGGCAGGCGTATGGGCCATGCTGGTGCCATCATCTCCGGTGGGTCGGGTAAAGCAGAAGATAAGTTGGCCGCCATGTCTGACGCGGGCATTTTGGTGTGTCCGTCGCCAGCGGTGCTGGGCGGAAGGATGCAAGAGGCACTGGCTGGCAAAGCCACCTAATTCATCCAGTAAGATTCAGATCAGAAAACAAAGGAAAAGTGAGTGTCTCAAGAACGTACTTTCGGCATGATTAAACCGGATGCGGTGGCGAAGGGCCACGCTGGTGAAATTCTCGCGATGATTGAGCAAAACGGGTTCCGCGTAGCCGGCATGAAATTGCGCCGTATACAAAAGGCCGAGGCTGAAGCATTCTACGAAGTTCACAAAGCGCGGCCGTTTTATTCCGGCCTGGTCTCTTTTATGACGGAGGGTCCGGCGGTCGTGCTTGTGTTGGAGAGCGAGAATGCGATCGCGAAATGGCGGGAACTGATGGGTGCAACCAATCCTGCTAACGCTTCTGAAGGCACCGTTCGCAAGCGTTTTGCGGAGAACATTGAAAGGAATTCCGTACACGGATCGGATGCGCCCGAAACGGCTGCGCAGGAGATTCCGTTCTTTTTCACTGGAGCTGAGCTGCTCTAGAAGTCTCGTCTGCAGTTGGTTAAAGAAAAGCGCGGCACCTGGGAAAACCCACATGCCGCGCTTTTCCTACCGTTGACGGCTAGGCTACTCTTGGCTCCAGCGCCGGAACTTCGAGAGCACTGGCTAACGCCTTCTTTGTCTTTTCCGCTAAATTCCGCAGACGAGCATGCTTAGGGCGGCTCAATTTTCTTTCCACGCTGCGGCGGGCACGCAGCAAGCGGATGCGGACGGCTGTTTCCGACCAGCCGTGCTGGCGTGCAATCTCTTGCACCTTGTATCCCTCAATATAGTGGCCTTCAAGTACCACGCGGTCATTGGGCTTGCAATCATTTAAAATTCGCTTCACGTCGATAGCAGCAACGTTCATGCGCGGTGGCGCCTGCAACTCTGGCAGAGCTTGTGTTTGCGGTTCGCGTCTTAGGAAAGTCCGATGGATATTAAGGGCAATGCTATTGGTCCAGGTGAGCACAAGGTTGGGGTCACGAAGTTGTTCGCGGCGCTCCCACCCCTTTGCCCAAGCTGCTTGTGCTGTATCGAGTGCGGCGTCGTAAGAGAGACCCCTTGATACCAGAAATCGGACCGTAAGATTAAATCCACGTTGGTATGCCTTGCCATATTCTTCTGTTGTCATTTAGCTTTACCGCTCCTGAAATTTTCTGTTCGACCCGCGACCGCCGCAAAGCGGACATGAGGACGTTTTACGGTCACCAATACTAACTAGCTGCTATCACCTTCGATTTAGTAGTAGGCAGTTTTCCGGCCAACGCTATGTAGAACGATAGAACGAACATAGGACATCGACCGCATCATTAATAGAATCAATAGATTGTAGCCGTAAGATAAGTAGAAGTCGGGCATCGTTTGCGCATTCCGACGCTAGTTCAATCGATCCGTTTCAAAGCAAATCTTTCCGGCGGGTGCAAAAATTGCTTGTTGATGAAGCGAAAAGCAGAAACCTTTGTGCAGACTAGCACGCCGAACGAGTTGCCTTAAAAATGGCGCTGATGTGGCTACTTTTTGGAGTCGGCCTGGCTGGGCGTAGTGGTGTCCGGTTTTTCGGAGAAGCCTTGAGTTACAGACTTCATGCTTTCCCGGAACGAACGAATGCCCTTCCCAAGGCCCTGCCCTAGTTCCGGCAGCTTCTTGGGACCAAAGACGAATAACGCGATGGCCAGGATGATGAGCAGGTGAATCGGCTGAAACAGTCCTTCTAACATCCCAAATGGCCTCCACGCCTGAATCGGAAGACGCTCCCGACCTCTCCCGAGTATATACGAA
>CAXUCT010000053.1:0-1447 GCA_964249415.1 uncultured Bryobacteraceae bacterium
CGTTGGAGGTGTCAACGAACAGGCCGCCGGCCTGATTCAGGTATTCGTAACCGGTTGTCCCATCAATCGGCCATTCCGCCAGCAGCTTCTCTCCCGGTTCCAAAATCTTCTCGCCCACTATCCAGACGTCAGGCGCCTTCCTGCGCAGATGCTCAAAGTAGCCGCGCGGATCGCGCAATCCATCTGGGTGATCGACCCGGATGCCATCGAGTACTCCTTCCCGCAGCCACTTTAGAATGACAGCGTGAGTATCGTCAAAAATTCTTTCGTCTTCTATCCGTAGCCCCACCAGTGTATTGACATCAAAAAAACGGCGGTATCCCAGATCCTGCTCCGCGGTGCGCCAGAAAGCAAGCCGGTAATTCTGTTGTTCCAATATGCTGTCCAGCTTGTCTGGATCGTTGTTGAACAACTTGAGAGCCGAATCTACCGCATCCGCGATGAACGGTACTTCGTTCAAAAGCCGTTCCACAAGATTGCGTATTATCTCCTTGTCACGGTGCCGCTCTATCAAGCTTGCCTCATCGATGGCACTTGGACTGGGCAGACGCACCAGTGCGTCCGCCAGAAACGCCAGGTAGTCGGAGCCTGAGTTTTTGGCCGCCTCCATCAAAATAGGCGGCAGCGATTTCGGCGCAGCGGGCAATTCGTTATCAAAGTACCTGATGAAAAATTCTCCGCCGCGCCGCTCGATCTGGATCTCTTTTCGGCTGACGGCCCGCCCGTAATGCTCGCCTAAAATCGGCACCAGCAGCTTGTTTCGAAGCTTCTCTTTATGTGGCTGCCAATCAATGTCGAAATAAGAGGAGTACCGGCTGGAAGGACCGTTTTCCAGAACGTCCCACCAATACCGATTCCGGCGTCCAGCGATCGCCATGTGATTCGGAACAATATCTAACACCTGGCCCAAGTGGCACTCGCCCAAGCGCTTCGAAAAACGTTCGTGAGCTACGGCGCCGCCCAGCTCTTCGTTCAGCTTGTGATGATCTACAACGTCATAACCATGTTTGCTGCCGGGAGCCGCCTGCAGATAGGGTGAGCTGTATACATGAGACATCCCCAACTCATGCAGATAGTCAGCGATCGCGGCAGCATCGTCGAACCCAAAATCCGCGTGCAATTGCAGCCTGTACGTGGCTGTCGGAATCCTTGCCATTCTTAATTAAGAGCTTCGCCGTTGCCGATGGTTTCGTACCGTACCACGTCATATAGTACGTGAGACTCTAGTGGTTGGGCGTTTGACCACAGCAGATGTTGTACGGCATTGAGACTTTACCCACCGCCGCGAACGCAGCGATTTTGCTGCACCCAAATGACAATGTAGCCATTGCGCGTATAGCTCTACCGTTGGGCCAATCCGTCCAGGTCGGAGGTATGGCAGTAGCGGCCACAACAGCTATTCCGGCTGGTCACAAGGTCGCCATTCGCGCGGTCACAACGGGAGGGC
>CAXUCT010000053.1:1457-13092 GCA_964249415.1 uncultured Bryobacteraceae bacterium
TCGGTTTTGCTACCCGGCCAATTAATCCGGGCGACCACGTCCATGTGCATAATCTTGAGTTTAGGCATCTGGATACCGCCAGCCTCGAAACTGAACAAACGCTGAAGACTCGGGCGCGGCATTTGCCTTCGTCAACCTTTCTCGGTTACCCGCGGTCTGACGGACGGGTAGGAACCAGAAACTACATCGCCGTGGTGGCGGCCAGCAACTGCGCCGCGTTTACCGCTGAGTTGATCGCCGACAGCTTTGCGGAAGAAGCTCTTCCGGAAAACGTAGACGGCGTCGTCGCCTTCCCGCACGGTGAAGGTTGCGCGCATTCCATTGGACCGGACACCGAGCAGCTCGAGCGAACTCTCAAGGGCGTCTTGGATCACCCAAATGTTTCTGCGGCGCTCATCCTCGGCTTAGGCTGCGAGGTGAACCAAATCGGCCATTATCTGGGTCGAAGCGATCAGGCTACGGATATGCCCGCCACTCTTCGAGGATTAACGTTGCAGGAGTCCGGAGGAACACGGGCCGCCGTGGAAGCAGCACGCAAGCAGGTGCGTGATTTTATTGATCATGCCGCGACCGAGAAGCGGACGGAACTACCTGCTTCAAAAATCGTTCTGGGCCTGAACTGCGGAGGATCTGATTCGTTCTCGGGAATCACCGCCAATCCCGCCCTGGGCCATTGCTGCGATCTCATCGTAGAGCAGGGCGGCACGGTTGTGCTTGCTGAGACGACCGAAATATTTGGCGCAGAGCATCTGCTGTTACGCCGCGCTCGCAACCCGGAGGTTGCCCGCAAGCTTCTGCGCTGCGTCGACAATTATAAGGCTTACCTACGCCAGTTTGGCGGCAGTTTCAATGACAACCCCTCACCCGGCAACAAAGAAGGCGGCTTGACCAACATCATCGAGAAGTCGTTGGGTGCCGTTGCTAAGGCCGGGACTTCACCTTTGGAGGACGTTGTCGAATACGCCCAGCGGATCTCCGGCACTGGCTTTGTCTTTATGGACACGCCGGGCTATGATCCCGTCTCACTTACCGGCTTGGCTGCCGGCGGCGTCAACCTCATAGCGTTTACTACCGGTCGCGGCAGTGCTATTGGATTTCCCAATGTGCCCGTTCTCAAAATCGCAAGCAATACCCCCACATACCGCCGGATGACCGGCAACATGGACATCAACGCTGGAAGAATCGCGGAAGGCGAAGCTACGGTCGAAGAAGTGGGAAGGGAAATCTTTCAAACTCTGGTGCGTGTAGCTTCCGGCGAAAGGACCAAAGCGGAGGAACTGGGACACCACGAGTTTGCCCCCTGGCGTATCGGGCCGGTTCTCTAGCGCCGGTTATTGGGGGGATATGTGGAAGAAGTAGATTGTCATCAGGACGCCCACTGTTATGACCACGATTCGGATCGTCAGCGGAGGCAGGCGGCGCGCGATCAGTGGTCCAACATATCCACCTGCGATTCCCGCGCCCATCATCACTAACGTCGGCTTCCAATAGACCTGGTTTGAAGCGATGAAAATTAATGCCGCAAGAGCATTTAGAGAACCGCTGAGTATCGTCTTTATACCGTTCATTCCGTGAATGTCGCTCAAGCCGTACAGGCGAAAGGCGGCCAAAATCATGATGCCGATGCCGCCTCCGAAGTAACCGCCATAAATGGCGATCGGAAACAGCAGCGCAATCATCAAGCCTTGGCTTGCTTGAAGGCGCCCGCGCAGCGCCATGCTGATCTGAGCGCCAAAGGCGAACAGTAGCGTCGCGAACAACAGCAGCCACGGAGCCATTTGCCGGAACGTCTTGTCAGATGTGAACAGAAGTAGCCCGGCGCCGATAGCGCCACCTATCAGGCTCACGGCAAACCAGGACTTCACCCGCTCCTCGCCCAATCGCTGAATGTCCGCGCGATAAGAAACGGCACTGGCGAGCGTACCGGGAACCAGCGCCACTGTATTGGATGCGTTCGCAAACACCGCGGGCACTCCTGCGAATACCAGTGCTGGAAATGTGAGAAAGCTGCCTCCGCCCGCGACCGAGTTGATGGCGCCTGCTGCAAATGCAGCCGCCATCAAAAGGAGGTAAACCGTCACAGGTACTTCACGAGTGTCACTTCGTTGCCGGCCTCGTTATAGATCAAATCGTCCGCGATTTGTTTAACCAGCATAATTCCAAAACCGCCGGGCCGCATTCCTTTCCGCACGCGCAATTCAGCGTGGCGTAAGGGATCTTCAGGAGGGTTATTCACGGCCGCGTGATCGATTGCGCTTAACGAGAAGCCGGGACCCGCGTCGCGGACCTGCAACATAATCAGCCGTGGCGTACGAAGATAGGTGAGCTCACATGCGCACTTTGGTTCAACCCGGCCACCGTGTTCTATCGCGTTACTGAGTAATTCATCCAGCGCCAGGCACAACTTCTCGCAGAGATCTTCAGAGAGGTTCGCCATCTGGGCACGGAAGAAGGCCACTACCTTGTCCTTCAGCGGAAGTTCCGGAGCAATACGAAGGCAAATCCATCGAGGTAGCGAGGATTTCACCTCGATATCTGAGATACCGTGAAAAGCTTCCTTCGCATTCACTACGTTCGTACCGTCGGCCATCTGAAGAAACATCTTCTCATCTGCAAGTGGTACTTTCATAGCAGGTCGTCCATGCGGTTGCTTATCGGGATCGGCGTTCTTTTCTCCATTGCAATAAGTATGTGTGCCGCGAAGAAGGTGATCTCTCCGCAGACCAGCGCAAGTAACGATCAGATAGACGTAGTCGCGACGATCTCGCTGACGGAAGACGAAGTCACACAGAAACTCGGGGCGGATCCCGGCAAAGGCATCGTGTTGTTGGAAGTCCGGGTGATTCCGAAAACCGACAGCCCTGTCCAGATCAGCCCGGATGATTTCATTCTGCTTGCCCACGATGACGGCGAGCGCTCAAAGCCGTTCGAGCCGAGCGAAATTGCCGGCAACGGGGCGCTGGTGGTGACAAATACAGCCAGCCCCAAGGTAAAGAGCACGTCCGGTTTTGGCGGCTTTGGTGGGATGATTGGCGGCGGCAGCGGCAGTTCGCCGGGAAACTCAAAGCCTGTTGCCCTCTCGTCCAAGATGGACGAAAAGAGCAAGGGCAATGAAAAGCTGCTCGCAGCGCTTCAGGCAAAACAGCTTACCGCTAAAGAATCTGTGCAGCCGGTCGAGGGGTATCTCTACTTTCCGCTTGACGGCAAGCACAAACTGAAGAACCTAGCCGTGCTGTATCGAGGCCCCGCTGGGAAGCTGGACCTCGAATTTCAGCACTGATGCGCTATGACTGCGCCTTCTCGATGCTGTGAACGGTAACGACATCTCCATTGATTGATCCATCAATCTTGACGTTCTGTCCGGCAAAATCCTTGGCCTTGTCCTTCGACCCGGCATCGAACTTCATGACCTTACCGTCTTTGACCAGGACCGGGTCAGAACCTTTCTTCATGCACATGTCCACAATGCATTTGGTGTTGGCTTCGCTTGGAGCGCTATGAGCGGCACCGCAGTGGGCGTCAGAAATATAACCTGAGATGTCGTCCGCGTAAGCGGCGAGTGAGCAGAGCGAAATGCTCAGCACGGACGTAAAAAGAAACTTCTTCATGTGAACTCCTCCTACGGAGATAGGCCGGAACCATTTTACAGCGCAGGCTTAATTAGACTTCCAGAATGACGGGCATGATCAGCGGGCGGCGCTGACTCTGCTTACTGAGGAAGCGTTTCAAATCTTGCCGAATCTTTTCCTGCATCACGCCCCAGTCGCCGCGCTCTTCTGGGCTTGAGTTTTCTAGCGTTCGGGCAACAACACTCCGAGCGTCGTGCAGTACGCCCACACCATCGCCGGTTACGAATCCTCGACTCACGATCTCAGGGAGTCCTTCGCTTTTCCCGGTGTGCTTGTTGATCGCGATGATGGGGAGCACGAAACCGTCTTCCGACAGATGCCGGCGGTCGCGAATGATGATGTCCTCCACTACATCGTCCAGCGAGCCGGAGTCAATGCACACTCGACCAACGGTGATCTTCTCGCCGCGCCGCGCCCCTTGATTGTCGATCTCGAGCGTGTCGCCGGTCTCAATCACAAACACGTCTTCGAGGCCCGAGAAGCGAAGGTGCTGGGCTAAGGCGGCATGCCGCGACAACTGCCGGTATTCGCCGTGAATCGGAACGAAGTAGCGCGGGCGAACCAGGTTGAGGATCAGCTTCAATTCCTCTTCACTGGCGTGTCCGGAAACGTGCACCGGCGGACTCATCGTCCCGTAAACCAGATCGGCACCGCGGCGAGCGATGTGATTCATCATCCGGTATATCGCCTTCTCATTGCCGGGGATGATGCGGGAGCTGAGAACCACCTTATCGCCCGGTTGCAGGTACAGGTGCTTGTGGTTGTCGACCGCTACTCGAGACAGCGCCGACATCGGCTCACCCTGCGTGCCGGATACAACCACGGTGACGCGTTCCGGCGACATTTGCATAATGTCCTGCGGACGAATCAGCGTGGAATCCGGAATTGAAAGCAGCCCCAGGCTATGAGCAATCTCGGTCACGTTCAGCATGCTCCGGCCGAGAAATGCGACTTTCCTGCCGTGTTCGTCGGCCAGTTCCAGAATCTGCTGCAGACGCGGTATGGAACTGCTGAAACAGGAGATGATGAGGCGGCGTTCCGAGCGTGTAAACAACTCTTCTAAACGGGGCCGCACTGCGCGCTCGCTTTCCGTGTACCCGGGGCGGTCCACGTTGGTCGAGTCCGACATCAGCAGCAATACGCCGCGCTTGCCGTAATCGGCGAACGTGTGCAAGTCGAAAAGTTGATTGTCGGTCGGGGTCGGGTCCACCTTGAAATCGCCCGTGTGAATGATTACGCCGAGCGGAGTGGTAATCGCGAGTGCTACGCAACTCACGATGGAGTGAGTCACGCGAATGAACTCAATTTCGAACGGGCCCAGCGTGATCCGGTCGCCCGGCTTCACTATGTTGAGCTTCGCCTCGTCCAGTAACTCGTGTTCATCCAGTCGCCTTTCCACTAAGGCAAGCGTGAACTCGGTCCCGTATACAGGCAGATTGAGCTGTGAGAGAAGAAAAGGAATACCCCCGATATGATCCTCGTGGCCGTGCGTGAGGACCAATCCGCGAACCATCGCGGCGTGCTGCTCCAGGTAGGTGAAATCGGGAGTGACGATATCAACGCCGAGAAGCTCAGTTTCAGGGAACATCATTCCCGCATCGATGACGATAATGTCATCACCGTAGCGTAGTGCCATGGAGTTCATTCCGAACTCGCCCAGACCCCCGAGCGGCACTATTTGTAGCTTCTTATCAGGCATATTTACATTCTCCGGTGCCCCTGGCACAGGAGATAGAAGAACATAAAGGTTACCATGCGGGATGACGGTCTACGGTGCCCCCGAGTGAACAGCGGACTGCGCGCGTTCGACCCAGGTTTGGTACACGAAATCTTCATGTTCGGAGTCCCAGACAGCGTCCGGAATGGCGTGTAAGTCATCCCGCGAAACGGCTGGAACGTCATTCCCCAGCGCCACCGTTCCGCCCTCATCGTGCTCCTTACGGACGCTACCCGGTCCTGTGATGTTGTTCGCAATGGCCCAGTCGCGTTCGTGTGTCTCGGGCATCGCTTCAATGTCCTTCTTACTCCAATTAGGGAACTTCAGCTTGTCTTGGAGCCACAGCGCGACGGGCCGCGTGACGAAATAGGGCCGGTGCCCGCCGCCAGGCGTGAAGTTGAAATCGAATACGTCTTTAGAGCTGCCTAACTCAGCTACCGTTCTCCTGCGCAGGTCTTCGAAAAACTCTGGGCCGTGGTGAACGATGTCAACTACTTTGTCGGTGGACCCGTTCCATATCAGCGTGGGGCCACGCTTGGCGTTCAGCGCGAAGAGCACGGCCCCGCGATCGCCCAAAAAACCGAGTGACCTGTAAGGGATGGCTTGGCACATCTTTTCCCGCGTGGTATCCCAGTAACCGTTCGGTCCATCCAGATCGCCGCCGCCTACCAGAACGCAGGCGTGCACGCGAGTATCAATCGCGCAAGCAAGTGAGCTGATAAACGATCCCATCGAGTAGCCCATGACGGCAATTCGTTTTGGATCCACGTCTTTGCGGCCGGAGAGATAACTCACGCCCTGCATGATGTCGGTTACCATCAATCCAGCCATGCGCCGCGCCATGTCGTCAGGGGCAATGTTTTTATCGTGCTGGCCCGTGTCGGATTGGCGGCCTTTGTTGCGTTCAAATTCACCGATGGGATCGTAAGTCAGGATTACCGCACCAGCTCTGGCGTACAAGATGCCGGCCCAATAGGCATACCAAGAGGACTTATCGCCTTCATGCCCATTTACGACAATGACGGCGGGGTGTTTCACGATCGTGGCGCCGGCGGGACGATAAACGATCGCCGGCACGCGCAGGCTGTAGCCTGTCGCATAGGACACGCGTTCGGCAGTGACGCCGGATGCGGGCGTGAACTGGCCGTATGATTTCTCTTCGGGCGTAAGAAGCGGCTGAGGAACGTGCAGTGTCCTTTTAATTTGCTCGCGAAGATCCTGCCAATCCGGCTTGGCAGCATTCAGGCTCAAAGAAGCAAAGCATAGGACGAAAGATATGCGAAGCAATTGCACCGACATCATGGTAACGGAACCTTAGCAAGGACATACTGCACACTGGTATTTGGCAAAACGTGTTTTAATTCCTTTCCGTCATGCGACGAAGGTTGGGCCTTACGAAGCAGCGCTCCGCAGGGTCGGCCTTGAACCCATTTCGATACTCACCTCAGGTTCTGTTCCGCTGGACGGCGTGGTTGTTGGGCTGCTACTGATGGGCGGCACGGACGTGAACCCCCGACTGTACGGAGCAGCGCCGCAACCGGAAACGGATCAGCCTGATGACGAACGCGACGCTTGCGAACTGGCAGCACTTGATGCGGCTCTGCGCAAGAACTTGCCTGTTCTAGCAATCTGCCGGGGACTGCAATTACTGAATGTTCACTGTGGCGGAACGCTGATTCAACACCTCCGTTCCCCCAAGCACGATCCTGCTGAGGTGCCGGACAAAGGCGCGGCAGCTCACGAAGTCGTGATTGAACCAGCAAGCCTTCTTGCTGGAATCGCAGGCACGACACGTTGGCAAGTCAACTCGCGCCACCATCAGGCTGCCGACAGGATTGGGCGCGGTCTCAAGATATCGGCGCGCGACGCCGAGGACGAAACAGTGGAAGGACTCGAACTACCCGGCAGGCGGTTCGTGGTCGCGGTGCAATGGCACCCCGAAGACCAGCTAACGCAGTTCCCCGAACAACTCAAGCTCTTCGAACACTTCGCGGCAGCTTGTGAGTTATCGTAGTTGCCCCTCCGTTTCGGCCAGCCAATCAGGCCGCTTCAGCACCTCTCTCGGCTTGCTGCCGTCGGGCGGACCGATGATTCCGTCGCGCTGCATCATGTCTAAAATACGGGCCGCGCGTCCATAGCCTAGGCGCAAGCGTCTTTGCAGCGTGGAAGTGGAGGCTTTGCCCATTTCGAGCACCACCCGGACGGCGTCTTGATACATGGGGTCTTGCTCCCCGTCAAAGACTTCTGCATCCTCGTCGTCCTCCTCTTCGGAAGGCGGCGTCAGAAGGAAGCTCTCGTCGTATTCGGGCGTGGCCTGCTCCTTCCAGAAATCGACCACGCGCATGGTTTCGGTTTCGGTGACGAAGGCGCCGTGCACGCGCGTGAGACGCGAGGAACCGGGTGGTAGAAACAGCATGTCGCCCTTGCCGAGCAGATGCTCCGCACCCATCGAATCTAGAACAGTTCGCGAGTCGACGCGAGTGGCGACGCGGAAGCTTATGCGGGAAGGGAAGTTGGCCTTGATCAAGCCCGTGATGACATCCACGCTGGGACGCTGTGTGGCCAACACAAGATGCATGCCTACCGCTCGTGCCATTTGCGCCAGGCGCGTAATGCACTCTTCCACGTTGGCGCGCTCCAGCATCATCAAGTCCGCCAATTCGTCGATCAGGATCAGCACATAGGGAAGCGGCTTCAGATCTTCGTTTTCTTCTTCTTCTTCGAAGAGGTTGCGGGGCTCTTTGCGCAACTGGATCATTTTGCGGTTGTACTGGTCGATGTTGCGAACGCCGTGAGACGCCAGCAGCTTGAGCCGGCGCTCCATCTCAAGCACCGCATTGCGTAACGCGTTGGTGGCTTTCTTGGGCTCCGTGATAACCGGAGTCAACAGATGCGGAATGCCTTCGTAGATACCGAGTTCAACGCGCTTGGGATCGACCATGATCATGCGAACTTCGTCGGGCGTGGCTTTGTAGAGGAAAGACATGATCATGGCGTTCAGCATCACGCTTTTGCCTGAGCCGGTTGAGCCGGCGATCAGGAGGTGAGGCATCGTCTCAAGCGGAGCCACCTTGATGCGTCCGTTGATGTCCTTGCCGAGCGCGATCGTCATTTTCGAGGACGCCTCGTGAAAGCCGTCGGACTCGAGAATTTCCCGGAGACTGATGACTTCGCGACGCGTATTTGGTACTTCAATGCCTACCGTTGGTTTACCGGGCAGGCGCTCGATCAGGATGGACTCGGCCTGCAGGCCAAGACATAAATCTTCGGTCAGAGTTGTGATCCGGCTGTACTTGATTCCTGCTTCCGGCTTGTATTCGAACGTTGTCACCACGGGGCCCGGGTTGATTTGTACAACCGAGCCACGCACGTT
The DNA here is from genome assembly GCA_964249415.1 of uncultured Bryobacteraceae bacterium. GTDB lineage: Bacteria > Acidobacteriota > Terriglobia > Bryobacterales > Bryobacteraceae > Bog-105. The sequence goes on from CAXUCT010000053.1 coordinate 10,177, forward strand.
AAACTCTTCGAGCTTCGATTTGATTGCGCTGGCAACTTCCTTCAGCTCCTGGGTGTCGTAGCCGGAGCCGGGGGGCACTTCGTTCAGCAGTTCCGTGGAGGGCAGCTGGTAGGCACGTCTGCGCTTCGCGACGGGACGGGAAGGTGCTTGAAAGGGCTCGTCAAAACTGCGGGCGGGCTCGTGCTCTTCCTTATCTTCAGACAACGAAGGAGCTTGCGTGCGGGTGCTCGGTTGATACTCGAGCGTGCGAATCGGAATCTCTTCGGGTTCGTCGTTGACGGGCGGTTCAGGCGCGAGATCAAACGGAGGAGTATTGTCAAGGGCGGGAGCCGGTGGAGGAGCGGCTGGCCGCCTCACTCGAACAGGTCCTTCTGGACTCAGGGCCGGTTCAGGCTGCCCGACAGTGCGGCGCGCAGTCCGTTCCGCCGCCCTCGCCCTGGCTTTCTCGATAGCTTGTTCGCGCCGGGCTTCGCGCGCAGCGCGCCAGCGAGCGACGACGGCCTTCCACTTTGCTACCGGGCCACGGAGCCAGCGCAATAGGGAGGAGAATTCGAAGGTTGTGGCAAAGTAAAGCGCTACGATGCCGGCCGCGACTGTGATGATTGCCGCGCCGGCTACATCGAACCGGGCGAGCAAGAAATCGGCAATGACCATTCCGACGATGCCGCTGGGGTGAATCGCGCCGCCGATCAGCCAAGGCCGAGGTATCAGGCCGCACACAGCCGAGAGGGAGAACCAAAGCGCCACGGTGCCGAACGCGCGAAACCAGGTGCTTTCAATGGGCGATGAACGAACCCATTTCCAACCAAGAGCCCAAATCTGAATGGGCAAGAGCAAGACGCTGATTCCAAAAAGCTGCAGCGAGAGATCAGCCCATTTGGCACCGAACAGACCGAGCAGGTTATGGGTATGTGTTGCGCCGGTCGCCGTGTTCCAGGACGGATCAGCTGACGAATAAGAGACCAGGCTTAGCGAAACAGCCAAGCCGAGGAGAAGCAACAGAATGCCCACGGCTTCATTCAGCCGGGTGTGGCGGGACGGTGAGAGTAATGTCATCCGCGGTTGCGGAAGAAAGCCAGAGCGATCACTATTATGCCAAATGCGATTCTGTACCACACGAAAGGCATCAGACTGTTGCGCCGGAGGTATCGCAAGAAGAACGCAATGCAGAGAAGTCCGACAATGCCGCTGACGATCATGCCCACTGGATAGGCGGTGCGCATGTCGGCCGGTATGCCGCCTGTTTTCCGCATATCAAGCACGTCTGACAAGGCAGCGCCGGCAATGATAGGAGTAGATAAGAGGAAAGAAAACCTGGCCGCAGCTTCGCGATCCAAGTGGCGTAAGCGGCCGGCCGTGATTGTGATGCCGCTTCTGGATACGCCGGGGATGACTGCGAATGCCTGGGCAATGCCGATGAAAATAGTATCCAGCCAACTCATCTGATCGAGCCCGTTCTTCTCTTGCCCAATGCGGTCAGCAGCCCCGAGCAAGAGTCCGACCAGAATCATCGCGAAGCCGATCACGTAGAGGTTTCGCCACGGCCCTTCTGCATAGTGCTTCAAAGCCTTGCCGGCGAGCGCGGCCGGGATGGTAGCGATCACCAAAAACCACAGCAGAGTGCGGCTGTTTTCATCCGACTTCGAACCACGATAAGAAATCCCCAAGCCATTGGCGATCACCTGCACCCAATCGCGGAAAAAGTAGATGAGTACCGCTGCCAGCGTGCCTACGTGTAAGGCGACATCGAAATCTAATCCGCGGTCTTCCCAGCCGAAGATTCTTGGAACTGCCACCAAGTGCGCAGTGCTACTAACGGGTAAAAACTCAGTCAATCCTTGAACAATCGCGAGAATGATCGCTTGGTAAAGCGGCATAATTAGGTTGTTGAGTGGACCTTCCCTTCGTCGTGAAGCCTTCGCTATCGTAGCGTACCGGGTCAATCGACTAAATTCATGCGTGCCACAAAGATAGTAGCCACTCTAGGCCCGTCTACGGATGCCGAAGACGTGCTGAGGAAGCTGTTTGAAGCAGGGGTTGATGTATTTCGTTTAAATGCTTCACACGGTACTCAGGACGACATTAGACGGCGTATAAAAGCGGTCCGGCAGCTTTCCGGCGAGTACCAGGCGCACAAGGGCATCCTGCTCGACTTGCAAGGTCCGAAGATCCGGCTGGGCGCGTTCCCGAACGGCCCTCACCAGCTGAATGAAGGCCAAACATTCACGATCACGACGGAGCAGGTGGAAGGCACTGCGGAGATTGCCTCCAGCAGCTATCGGGATTTCGCCCACGACGTAAAGCCGGGCGATCCGGTGTTGCTGGCTGATGGATCGATTCAGCTTCGCGTGATCAGCACCGATGGAGTGGCGGCGCGCTGCCTGGTGGTGACAGGCGGCCTCATCAGCGATCGCAAGGGCATCAACTTGCCGGGCGTCCATATCAGCACACCCTCGCTTTCGAAGAAGGATATCGCCGATGCGTATGTGGGGGTTGAGGAAGGTGTCGACTTTTTTGCGCTGTCGTTTGTACGCGGTCCGCGCGATGTGCTTCGCCTGCGGCACTTGCTGGAAGAGAAGGACGCCAAGCAGCCGATTATCGCCAAGATTGAAAAGCCCGAAGGCTGGGAGAATCTGGACTCGATTATCGAAGAGTGCGAAGGAGTCATGGTGGCGCGCGGCGACTTGGGTGTTGAGATGGCGCCGGAACAGGTGCCTGCGATTCAGAAGTCGATCATCGAGCGGGCTCGGAAAAGCGGCAAGTTCGTCATCACAGCCACACAGATGCTGGAGTCGATGATCCACAGTCCACTGCCGACACGAGCGGAAGTGAGCGACGTAGCCAATGCTATTTACGACGGCACGAGCGCGGTGATGTTGTCGGCAGAAACCTCTGCCGGCAAATTCCCGGTGGAAT
>CAXUCT010000053.1:13102-15268 GCA_964249415.1 uncultured Bryobacteraceae bacterium
CCGCTTATCATTCGGCTCGCTGCGCAGGCGTGGTGGCGCTGGCGGTTGGCACCACTTCGGGAGCTTCCGCTCGTTTGCTCGCTCGATATCGACCTCCGGTTCCGATTTACGCATTCACTTCGTTTGAGGCGGTAGCGCGGCAACTTGCCATTGTCTATGGCGTAAGCGCAATTGTTTCGCTTGCCGCGCAATCGACGGACGACATGCTGCAGAATATGGAACGTCTGCTGGTGGATAACGGGCGCGTGAGGCCGGGCGACAACATCGTGTTTGTAGCGGGACAGCCGGTGGGGCTGCGGGGCTCGACAAATATGTTGAAGCTGCATCGCGTTTCCGGTATTCAGTCTTAATATGTACGATGCGGTTTTGCTGGTTTCTTTCGGGGGACCTGAAGAAACAAAAGACGTTCTGCCTTTTTTAGAAAATGTGACTCGCGGGCGGAACATTCCGCGCGAGCGATTGCTGGAGGTGGCTGAGCATTACTACCATTTCGGCGGGAAGAGTCCCATCAACGACCAATGCCGCGAGCTGATGGCCGAATTGCGAAACGAACTGGACCAGCACGGACCGAAGCTGCCGGTCTATTGGGGGAATCGGAATTGGGAACCTTTTCTTGCTGACGCTTTGCGGGAAATGCGAGGCGACGGCGTGCGGCACGCGCTAGCGTTTGTGACTTCGGGGTACAGCTCTTATTCGGGTTGCCGGCAGTATCGGGAGAATATCGCGGCGGCGCAGGCGGAAGTGGGCGAAGGCGCACCGAAGGTGGACAAGCTGCGGGTTTTCTACAACCATCCAGGGTTTATTGAGGCGTCGGCAGCGCGAGTTCGCGAGGCGTTGGGGCTGCTTTTACTAAACGAAGCCGGCTCTTCGGTTCGTTTTTTGATTACCGCGCATAGCATTCCTTGCTCTATGGCGGAGACTAGCGCCTACCAAGCGCAGTTGAGGGAGACTTCGCGCTTGGTGGCGGAGGCGGTTGGGCTTACCGACTGGGAATTGGTCTACCAGAGCCGCAGCGGATCGCCCTCGCAGCCTTGGCTGGGGCCGGACATTCTGGATGCGTTGCGTAAGGCGCATGCAGAGGGGGTGACGAATGTGATTGTGGCACCGCTTGGCTTCATTTCGGATCACATGGAAGTTCTGTACGATCTGGACACGGAAGCGCAGGCGTTAGCCGGGGAACTCGGCATGAAAATGGTGCGGGCGGGGACGGTCGGGACGCATCCGGCGTTTGTGCGCATGATCCGGCAGCTGGTTGCGGAGCGCGTTCTAGTGAACGAACCCAAATTGGCGGTGGGCTCGTTTGGTCCTAACCACGATGTTTGCCCGGTGGATTGCTGTCCGGCTCCGACGCGACTTGGTAGACCTCCTACTTTGGAAGGCCCGTTCGTTTTGCAACGGGGTTGATGGGGGCGAACGCACGACATGTGATGGACGCGTGGCGCGGACTGTGGAAGTTCGCTTCGGGCGGCTTTTCGCGATGCGCGAACGCACGTCGGGTGTAGACCGTGCCGTACCGACGATTGCAGACCTGGTTTAGGCGGCCTTCCGGACCAGGATGTGACGCATCACGTCGAGAGAAGCGCGATCTGCGACCGGCTGCGTGTTCCGGTTGAGCAAAATCTGGTGATCGAGCTTGGCTTCGGCGAGTATAAGGTCGAGTTCGTGTAGGTCCTCCTTGCGTTTTTCGACCGCTAGCTTGCGGCCGTGGTTCTCTTTTTGCCGGATTTCGTGCTGCCGTTTGCGCTCTTGCGATTCGAAGCCAATTTCGGCTTTGCGTTTTTCATTTCTTAACTTTAGAAGATCATTTAGGGCTTGGTGGAAGGCGCGGTCATGCGTGGTTTGATAGCGCAGGTAGAGCGCGAGCTGCTTTTGGTAGCCGGGCGAAGCGGGTTCGGTGGTGAAACAGGTGTTCTGCAGGTGCAAAGCGCGCTGACGGAGCCAAACGGACTGGGCCATTTTGCCGACTAGAATGCGCTCCGTGATGGTGGAGGGCGGGTGTTCCGCGATGAGCTCGGTTTGCAGGGCGTTGAATTCGTCGCGGTCTTCCGAGGGGAGAACGGAGAAGGAGCCACTTAAGCCATGGCGAAAATTGTTTTGCGAAGAAGCGGCTTTGCCTTCTTTTGTGGTGGGACCGGTAGAGAGTTTTGAATTGGACTGGTTGGCGAG
>CAXUCT010000054.1:0-1193 GCA_964249415.1 uncultured Bryobacteraceae bacterium
TGTCCGCGAGCATCAGCGCTATTGAGCAACAACCAGAACCGGATAAGAATCAGCGCCGGTTAACGTGTGGACTGGGACCGATTGCAGAGAAATTGACACAAGCAGCGCGCAGACGCGATCAAGACATGTAATTCCCAGTACGATAGAGATCAAGCGGTATGCGGTTGCGGAGGGGTATGCCCAGGACCTCCTGAGATCGAGTGCTCAGGTACAGCATCGACAGTGTGCTTCAACGGAGCATGGTCCTGTTCAGACGGAAGCACACCGTGTAGTTTTCCTCCGCCGACCAATAATAGCGAATTATGCACCTGCATCAATGGCGTTTGGATCGGTTGTCGATATTCCCCCCATCATCATCGATACGAGAGGCGAAGGATTTCGGTTAACCGATGCTGTTAATGGAGTCTGGTTTCGGTTTGTACCGGCAGATCGCGCTGTAAAAATAAGCTGGATCGACGCAAAAGTTAGCAATGGGTGGTTGGTTCTCGATCGAAACGGAAACGGCAAGATCGATGACGGGACGGAGCTTTTTGGAAGTATGACACCCCAGCCGCCAAGCACAGATCCAAACGGATATTCCGCCCTCGCGGTCTTTGACGATCCATCGAATGGGCGGAAACGGCGATGGAGTGATCGATTCGCGTGACTCAATTTACGAGCATTTACGTGTTTGGATTGACCAGAACCATAACGGTGTGAGTGAGCCAGACGAATTGCATCAATTACCCGAGATTGGAATTCTTCCGCATAAATTTGAAATACACCCGATCCGATTATGTAGATGCCTTTGGAAATCAATTCCGGTATCGTTCAGAAATCTGGGACACAGCAGGCCAGAAACACAATGTCTGCTATAACGTGTTCTTACAAGTCGCACCTGAAACTCAGACCGAACAATGAGAATAGCGTTAATAACTGCCTGGGGTCCAGTTTGTGTTTCATGGTAGCGGCACAATCTGGGTCGCATTGTTACGACTGTAAGGCGGGTTTATCTGACCAGAAGAAGTCTGAAATAACTAAGTACGTAGTTAAACGGTACAAATTATCATCGTCTGTGAATGTAAAGCTGACAAATGCCGAAAAGGTGAGTGATACGTGCTACCGAGAACTCGTGTTTGTGGGTACGAGCCCAGTGAATACGTGGCATTTAACTTTGTGTTAGTCACCCGACCAGAGGTTCCTCACGGACGAGT
>CAXUCT010000054.1:1203-3151 GCA_964249415.1 uncultured Bryobacteraceae bacterium
CGCAAAGCCGAATGACTGATTTCAGATCTCGTTCAGAATAAACGAGCCAGTAAGGACCCTGAAAGCGGACCCGTAACTATCGTCATTTTCTCGGACTTCCAATGCCCGTATTGCCGACGCTCTGCGGACATACTGCGGGAAGCGCTATCACCTGCCTCTGTCGATGCACGCGTGGGCACGTCCTGCTGCGGAGGGTGCCGCCTGCGCGCAATTGCAAAGTTCTGACGCATTTTGGTCCATTCACGACTACCTTTTCGCTCACCAGAGTGAGATTACCCCTGAGAATCTTAAGCAGAAACTTACTACGTTTGCTAAGGGCATAAAGGCTTAGATTTCTCCGCGTTTCAGGATTGCCAACACAACCAGATGTCGCTAGGACTGGTACTTCGAGACATAAATTTGGCTTCTGCAAACAACGTTGCTGCTACGCCTACTCTGTTTATAAACGGCTACCGGCAGATGACAATGGCCACTGAGAACCTACAGCTTTCTTTAAGTCGTTCCTAAAACTGGCCTTTTGTGAAGGGTTGACTCGGTGGACCCCCCGTGAGCTGGTCGCAGGCCGCTTCACAGATGGTCGGTAATCAACCAACCCGACGCGCAATTCGTCAGCGCGTGCCAATTCCAAGATAAAGTCAAAGCATGAACACGGACTACCACCCTATGTCGCCCGGATCCTCACCAGGCCGGGGTGCGATCTGGGAGGCCGTGTCTTAGGGACACCCGCATTCAAGCGGTTCGGCCCACCACAAGGTCATCCGGCTGGCAAGCTGGCGATTTTACCAAAATGGGCGCTTGCCTTGACGTGGCAACTCGATTCTGGTCGCGCAGTTCGCCTAGAGCAACCATGACTTACTCACTCTGCATGCATGACCGTTAGCAACTCGCATTATTAAACTGATGTGCTGGAATCAAAGCGATGACGAACGAGAAGAAGAAGAAGGTAGTAGCGGTGCTAAGCGATCTCATGTTCACCGTGAAAATTCAAGAGGCAGCCAAGCGCGCCGGCATGGAACCGGTCTTCGTGAATTCACAGAAAGACGCATTGGCGCAAGCCAGGCAGCATCCGGCCGTGATCATCTTCGACCTGAACCATTCCGCCGTTGAGCCGCTCGAACTCATTGCCAAGCTGAAGAGCGACGAGGAAACCAGGGAGATTAACCTGCTCGGCTACGTCTCCCACGTGCAAGTGGACTTAAGGAAGGCGGCCGAGGAGAAAGGCTGCGACGTGGTCGTGGCGCGGTCGGCATTTTCGCAAAACCTGCCAGCTCTGCTCGAACGCTATCTGAGCGAAGCTAGTCATTAATCTCATTGGGACAGTGGGTTCCACTTTGGTTTAGGCGGCAGGCTAATCTCGACCACCGCGTAGCTGCCAGGCTTGGCTTGATCCACCTGGGCCACAATCCGCCGCCACTGTGGCTCAATGACCGGCCAGTAATTGGTCGTAACCTCAACAATACCGATCCGACGTCCCGTGAGGTTCTGCTGGTAGCGAAGGTTGCGGTCGCATGTTATCAGTACATCGAAACCCACCTCCTCGCACATTTTCAGAAGTTTGCCGTTAGCCAAACTTTGCCAGCCTCTCTGAGCCGCCGTTTGGCATTTATGCTGCCGGAGATAATGCCGGAGCGGTTCGGAGTCAAGTGATCGAGAATAACCTTCACCGCAAGTGGCGGGAAAGCCAGCCTTTCTTTTCGGCATAACGGAGAACCGCGCGCACATCCTCCACCGGCTCGCCGGACAGTTCCCGTGCAATAAATTCCGGTGTATATCGCTGATCCGCGTTGTAGTTATCTACGAAGGCGTCGGGCCGGATGCGGCGTCCGCGTACGGTAGGCGCTCCCCCCCAATTTGGCCGGATCGTACTGAATGATTGGGCATCCTGACCAATCGCGTTCCGGCTGCTGCATAGCCGTATAATAACGCCCTTCCCAGCTTGGCTAAACAC
>CAXUCT010000054.1:3161-4356 GCA_964249415.1 uncultured Bryobacteraceae bacterium
TGGCTAAACAGCCGGCTTTAAAGCGACTCGTTCAGAAGCTTTGCCAGCCGGAGCCCCGCTCTTTCCAGCTGCAACCGCACCACCGGCTTCATCGTGTCGATATAGAGCGCGTCGATCTGCGGATGGAATTCGGTAATCTCGCCAGGCGCTTCGCTGCAGTTCACCGGGAAGACCACGGGTTCAAGCGGAATATGCAGCTTCCAATAAATGTTCTTCCGTGCCAGCTCATGCGATTCCCAAGCCCAATCGTCCTGATTGCCGGCCGCCATTTCTCGCTGCTGTTGAGAGCTCAACGACCCAATCTCACGCTCCAACTCCGCGGTAAGCACTTTGTCCGAGAGAGTCATCTCGTTCACGATTTCCCCATCCCACAGTGCATGCAGATTCTTTGCATTCCCCAGCGGCGGGTCCAGGCGTTCACAATTCCCGCCCAGGTCGGCGTCTGAAACCGCGTGCAGCGGCTGGTGCAGGTCCCCCACGAAATGAACCAGGAAGCGCAGCGCATCCAACTCGCTCCAACGCGCGTCGCTGGTTCGGGAGGCCAGCTGAGCGGCAAAAAGACGGATGCGCGCCGGGGCGCAGTTATCTTTTAAACATCGCGACGGCATATCACCCTTTGAATCCTGCAAAGCTAAGTCAATGTAATGCCAAGTGCCTGTTTTGGTCTCGGTTCGAGTCTCGTCGGCCCAGGTAGACGCCCGCGCCAAAGCTTCCGCGACCGCATCGGGGGTGTCAGGAACATCCAATATGCGTGCAACTCGAGTGCGGGCAGCCGGCGTCAGGTGAGCGGCTGCGATCCGCGCAATCGTCTGGTGCCCCGTTTCCCACCAGCCATAAGCAGGAGAAACCCAAACCAAACAACAACTTAGAAGGAGGGCAGAAAGCCGTCGCATGAATGGGGCGAGCCGAATCAGGCTTGCTTTACTGTAGCTTATCCGGGGCAAGAGCTTTTTGCCAAGATTTGAGCGAACCACACGCATATAATTGCATTTTGTGTTGCTCATATGCTATCAATGATATTGAGGCAAACTTAACAACAATATGGATTTCAATCGGCTGACCGAAAAATCGCAAGAGGCGATCCGGCAGGCGCAAACGCTCGCGGCAGAACATGGCAATCAGCAAGTCGATGTGGAGCACCTGCTCCTGGCCATGCTGGAGCAGACAGAGCGTGCAGCCCGCTATCACTGTGTTC
>CAXUCT010000054.1:4366-15267 GCA_964249415.1 uncultured Bryobacteraceae bacterium
AGCCGGCATGCCGCTCGAAGCGCTCGACAAAAGACTAACGCAAGAGATCGAGAAGCTGCCGAAAGTAAGCGGCACTCCCGTCCGGGCGGACCAAGTCTACGTCACGCCCCGGCTTACGCAACTCTTATCGTCGGCCGAGCAGCAAGCTAAGCGCCTGAAGGACGATTACGTCTCGATTGAGCATTTGCTGCTGGCCGCGGCGGACGACCAAGGGGCAGCGGGCCGCATCCTGCGTGAGTTTGGCTTAAGCGGCGACCGCCTGATGAAAGCGCTTGCCGAAGTGCGCGGAAACCAGCGCGTGACCACCCAGAATCCCGAAACCACCTACGAGGCGCTCGAGAAGTACGGCCGTGACCTGACGCAAATGGCTGCGAAGGGCAAGGTCGACCCGGTGATTGGCCGTGACGAAGAGATTCGCCGAGTCATTCAAGTGCTGTCGCGCCGTACCAAAAATAATCCGGTGCTGATTGGCGAGCCCGGCGTCGGCAAAACCGCGATCGTCGAAGGCTTAGCCCAGCGCATTGTGCGCGGCGACGTCCCCGAAGGTCTGAAGGACAAGCAAGTAGTGGCGCTCGACATGGGCGCACTGATCGCCGGAGCGAAATTTCGCGGCGAGTTCGAGGAACGCCTCAAAGCGGTCCTCAAAGAGGTCCAGTCCTCCGAAGGCCGCGTCATTCTGTTCATTGATGAGTTGCACACGGTTGTCGGGGCGGGCAAAGCCGAGGGCGCCATGGACGCCGGCAACCTGCTGAAGCCCATGCTCGCGCGCGGCGAGCTGCACTGCATCGGCGCCACCACGCTCGACGAATACCGCAAGTACATCGAAAAAGACGCCGCCCTCGAACGCCGCTTCCAGACCGTGTTCGTCGATCAGCCCACCGTAGAGGACACCATTTCCATCCTCCGCGGATTGCGCGAGCGCTATGAGCTGCATCACGGCATTCGCATCAAAGATACGGCATTAGTCGCCGCTGCGGTGCTCTCTAACCGCTACATCACGGACCGGTTCTTACCCGACAAAGCCATCGATCTGATGGACGAAGCCGCTGCCAAGCTGCGCACCGAGATCGATTCCATGCCCAATGAGCTGGATGAGATCCTCCGCCGCACCATGCAGCTTGAAATCGAGCGCGAGGCGCTGAAGAAAGAGACCGACGCAGTTTCAAAAGAACGTCTCACGCGCATTGAGAAAGAGCTCGCCGAACTCAAAACGCAATCCGCCGCGCTCCAAGCCCAGTGGCAAACTGAAAAAGAAGGCGTCCAGCGAGGACGCGCTCTCCGCGAGCAGATCGACCAAGTGAAAGTCGAGATTACGCAGGCTGAGCGGGCCTACGACCTGAATAAGGCAGCCGAGCTGAAGTACGGGAAGCTGACCGGCCTCGAACGTCAGCTCAATCAGGAGCAGGAGCGCGTCTCCGCCAAGGGGGGCGGCACGCGCCTCCTTAAAGAGGAAGTGGACGAGGAAGATATCGCCGAAGTGGTCAGCCGGTGGACGGGCGTGCCGGTCTCAAAGCTCCTCGAAGGCGAGATGAAAAAGCTGCTCGCGCTTGAAGACGAACTGCACCAGCGCGTCATCGGCCAGGATGAAGCCGTGCTGGCGGTAGCCGAGGCCGTGCTGCGCGCCCGCTCCGGATTGAAAGATCCCAGGCGTCCTATCGGCAGCTTTCTGTTCTTAGGCCCTACGGGTGTAGGCAAAACGGAGTTGGCACGAGCCCTGGCGGAGTTTCTGTTCGACGACGAGCACGCCATGATCCGCATCGACATGTCCGAATATCAGGAGAAGCATTCCGTCTCCCGCCTCATCGGCGCGCCTCCCGGCTATGTCGGCTACGACGAGGGAGGACAGCTCACCGAAGCCGTCCGGCGCCGCCCCTATTCCGTGGTGCTCTTTGACGAGATCGAAAAGGCGCACGCCGACGTCTTCAACACCCTGCTTCAGCTTCTAGACGACGGGCGCTTGACCGACGGCCAGGGCCGTACCGTTGATTTCAAGAACGTGATCGTGATTATGACGTCTAACATAGGCAACCACCGTATCCTGGAATATCGGGGCGCTTACGAAGGCGAGGAGTACCGCCGGATGAAGGACGCGGTCCTGGAAGAACTGCGGCATGCCTTCCGCCCTGAGTTTTTAAATCGCCTGGACGAGATTATCGTGTTCCACGCTCTTAGCGAGGAGCATCTGAAAAAGATAGTGGAGATTCAAATGGCAAGTCTGCGGACGCGCTTAGAGGAGCGGCACATTGTGCTGAAGCTTTCCGATGCCGCGCGGACCCGGCTAGTACGAAGCGGTTACGATCCAACCTATGGGGCCAGACCGCTGAAGCGCGCCATTCAGCGCGAAATCGAAACTCCGCTGGCCAAACGCATTGTGGGCGGGGAAATTGTGGACGGGCAAACCATCTTGGTGGATGCAGATCCCCAGGGAGGCGGGCTTACTTTCAGCACCGAAGCGAAACAAACGGAAGCGAAGGCCGTTCCGGCCTAAGAAGTGACCGAGCCGCGATCCGTGAGGAAGCGGAGCAGCTCGCACTTTTTTTGGGCATCTTGCTAAGGTAACTTCACGGATAAGTCGAATTGCGATTTAGAACGTCAAATGATGGGAGAGCGGCCGCCGGTGCGCCGCATAGGAAAGGATTTGGAGGAACATGTCTAACGTGGTCCAGTTTCGCCGCTCCACTGCAGTCTTAACCCTGCTGGCGGCTTCTATCGGAGGCGGCTTGATTGCCGCATTCGCGGTGGCAACCCGGAGTAACGCGCCCGTCGCCGTGGTGGCGCATGCCGACACCAACACCCAAAGAGTGAGCCAGCTGTCAAACTCGTTCGCCGACATCATTGAGAAGGCCTCTCCTGCGGTGGTGAAGATCAGCATGACGCGCATCATCAAAGCGTCGGAGCAGGGAGGGCAGGGCAATAACCCGCTGCTCTCGGATCCCTTCTTCCGCCAGTTTTTTGGTGGCCAGGGAAATGCCCGGCCCCGTGATCAGCGTGAGTCCGGGCTGGGTTCAGGCATCCTGGTCAGTTCTAACGGCTATATCCTGACGAACAACCACGTCGTGGATAAGTCAAGCAAACTGAAGGTGGAGTTGTCTGACGGACGCGACTTCACAGGTAAAATCGTCGGTACGGACCCGCAAACAGACGTCGCGGTCGTGAAGATCGATGCCAATGACCTTCCGACGCTGCCCTTTGCGAATTCGGATTCGGCTCGGGTCGGTGATCTCTGCTTTGCCATTGGCAATCCCTTCGGTCAGGACCATACCGTCACCATGGGCATTGTCAGCGCCAAGAACCGCCACCTGGCGTCAGCCACCACCTCTATCGAGAACTTTATTCAGACGGATGCCTCCATTAACCCCGGCAATTCCGGTGGGGCGCTGATTAACTCGCGCGGCGAACTGATTGGCATGAACACCATGATTCTCACCGGTGGGAACAGCTTCGGCGGAGAAGGCGGCAGCGTCGGTATCGGCTTTGCGGTTCCATCTAATCTTGCCAAGCAGGTAATCGATCAGATCGAGAAGAATGGCAAAGTCTCGCGCGGCTATCTGGGCGCGAGTTTGCAGAACATCGACGCTGAAAATGCTCCTTTGTTTGGCGTTAAAGACGCACACGGCGCGCTGGTCGGCGACGTAACGCCCGGCGGCCCGGGAGCGAATGCCGGTCTGAAATCGGGCGATGTCATTACCGCCATCGATGGCAAGAAAGTGGACGGCCGCGAAGATCTCACCTTGAGCGTAATCTCTCATTCCCCGGGAAGCGCTGCCACCTTAGATATCATTCGAAACGGTCAGCCAAGCAAACTTAACGTCACCCTCGGCACGCGCCCGACCGGCACGGATTGGGATCAGCCGAATCATAAGCCAAACGGCAAGGACGGCGACGATCAGGACAGTGCATCCGGTGCCAGTGCCTCCTCCCGCGGCATCACCGTCGAAACTCTCACCCCGGAGTTAGCCGAGCAATTAAGGGTTCCGCAGACTACCCGCGGCGTAGTAGTAGATGATGTTGATGCCAATAGCACTGCGGCGGAAGCGGTAGGGCATGGAACCGTAATTGTCGCCGTGAACCGGCATCCCGTCAGCAGTGCGCAGGACTTTAAGCGCCTGATGTCAGAAGCGAACGGCAAGGCCGTGTTGCTGACCGTCAATCAGGGCGGCTCCAACCTCTTCATCGTGGTTCCTGCCCAATAACCGGCCGAAGTAACTAGTAGAGTGAGCCCGGGCGAGCAGACTCTCCCGGGCTTTTTTGTCGGTCTACACACCTGAGCGTCGGAGACGCAACAAATCGCAGCTTTGTCCTATTCTGCTGCATCGAAAGGCTAGAGAACGCAAATGGCAAATAATTTTCAGGGCTTACCAGCTTTACCACTGAAGAATACGATTCTTTTCCCCGGTTTGCTGTTGCCTCTGTCGGTAGGACGAGAAAGTTCGCTCCGCGCAGTGGAGGCAGCTCTCAAGACAGAGGAAAAAGAGATCGTCCTCATTGCGCAACGCGATCCTCAGGTGGACGTGCCCCAACAGGATGATCTCTACACCATCGGCACCAAGGCAGTGATCCGCAAGTCATCGCGGCCGAACGACGGAGTGATGGAGATCCTGGTCCTGGGTGTCGAGCGTGTAGTAGTGGTGAAGCTCGAATCGAGCGATCCCTATCTCATCGCTAAGTACCGGGCTTTTCCCTTGCCCGAGGACGGAGGCTCAGAAGTGGAAGCGCTTTCCGGTGCGCTGCTCGAGTTAGCCGGGAAGGCAATTACGCTTGCCCAGCCTCAATCAGCCAATGAACTGACGCGCATGATTTCAGGGAGCGAGGATCCGCTGGGCTTAGCTTACTTGCTGGCCAGCATCTTCAGCTTGGATGTGGCGCGCGAACAAAAGCTGCTCGAAGCCGACACTCGTGTCGACGCCCTGCGGCTGATGCATTCTTATCTCGCGCATGAGCTGCAGGTGCTGGAACTGCGTCAGAAAATCGCTTCCACCGCCCGCGACGAAATGTCGAAGGAACAGCGAGAATATCTCTTGCGGCAGCAGCTCCGAGCCATTCAGCAGGAACTCGGCGAAAAGGATGCTGACAAGGCTGAAATCGAGATCTTGCGCGAACGCTTCGCCGAAGCGGACCTCTCTGAAGAAGCCAAGAAAGAGTTCGAAAGAGAGCTCGCCCGGCTGGAGCGTCTACCCGCTGGAGCGCCGGATTATCACGTCACCCGAACCTACCTCGAATTCGTTCTGGATTTGCCGTGGAACAAGACGACAGAAGACGACCTCGACATCGCGCACGCGCGCCAAGTCCTCGATGAAGATCACTTCGGCCTGAAGGAGATCAAGGAGCGCATTCTCGAACACCTCAGCGTGCTCAAGCGCAATCCGGATGCCAAGGCACCCATCCTTTGTCTAGTCGGTGCTCCGGGCGTCGGCAAAACTTCATTAGGCCAATCCGTGGCCCGAGCGCTGGGCCGTAAATTTGAGCGCTTCAGCCTTGGCGGTATGCATGATGAAGCAGAGCTTCGCGGTCACCGGCGTACCTATATCGGCGCCATGGCGGGTCGCCTACTGCAAGCCATACGGCGCGCGGGCGCGCTGAATCCGGTGCTGCTTCTCGATGAAGTAGATAAGCTCGGGCGCGACTTCCGCGGCGATCCCGCGGCGGCTCTTCTCGAAGTACTCGATCCCGAACAGAACAAAACCTTCCGCGATAATTACCTGGACCTGGCCTTTGACCTCTCCAAGGTGCTGTTCATCACCACCGCCAATTCGCTCGACACCATTCCGCAACCGTTGCTCGACCGCATGGAAATCTTGCGTCTCACCGGCTACAGCGAAGAAGAGAAGGGGCAGATTGCGCGCCGTTACCTCATTCCCAAGCAGTTGAAGGCGACCGGCTTGACTGACGAGCAGATCGAATTCACCGACGAAGGCTTGAAAGCGATCATCTCTGGCTACACGCGTGAAGCCGGTCTGCGGCGTCTGGAGCGCGCCATCGCGCGCGTTGCCCGTAAGGTCACCTTGCGTTTTGCCGAAGGGCAGACGGAAAAAATGCTCGTCACGCCCGACGTTCTCGGCGACTTGCTCGGACCGGAGATGTTCCTGCCGGAGCAGATGCGCAAAACAGTCCCTCCTGGAGTCGTAACCGGCCTTGCCTGGACCGAGAGCGGCGGCGATGTTCTTTACATCGAGAGCGCCCTGCTGCCCGAAGGCAAGAGCTTAACCATGACCGGCCAACTCGGCGAAGTGATGCAGGAATCCGCCAAAATCGCTCAAAGCTACATCTGGGCGCATGCGGCGGACCTCGGAGTTGATCCTGACAAGATCAAGAACAATGGCGTGCACATCCACGTGCCTGCCGGCGCGATTCCCAAGGATGGACCCTCCGCCGGTGTCACCATGACGAGCGCCATGGCCTCGCTCTATACCGGCCTTCCGGCTCGCAGCGACATCGCCATGACCGGTGAAGTAACACTTGCCGGACTGGTGTTGCCCATCGGCGGCATCAAAGAAAAAGTCCTCGCCGCTCGGCGTGCGGGCATTCATCGCGTGGTTCTGCCGCAAGCCAACAAGAAAGATCTGCGTGAACTTCCGGATCACGTCCGGCAAGAGATGCAGTTCCACTTCGTCGATCGCGTCGAAGAAGTCCTCTTGCTCGTGATTCCCAATCTCAACCTCCGAGTATTAGCTCTCGCGAGTTAGCAGATCAGATTCATTAAATCGAAGCCCCGAGTTGCTTCACCGGCAGCTCGGGGCTTTTATCTTCAAAAGCATGGTTCTGACCCGTATGATTCTGACATCCACCTTCCTGCATGCATTCGCCTTTATCGCCGGCTTGTGTCTTGCAGGGCTTGTGCTTTGGGAGATCTTCGAAACCATCGTCTTGCCGCGCAAGATCGATCGCAAGTTTCGCGTCACCCGTTACTACTACTTAGCTGCTTGGCGAGCTTACTGTTTCTGGTCTGATCGGCTCGTCCAGCCCAAGCGCCGGGGTGCCTTTCTCTCGATCTTCGGCCCGCTCTCGCTGCTGGGACTGTTCGTCGTCTGGGGTGTCGCGCTGATTTTAGATTTCGCGGTGATGAACTGGTCCCTCCACTCGCCATTCAAGCTGGCGGACGGAGGAGCAATGACCTTCCTTCTGGATTTATATGTGAGTGGAACTACCCTGACTACTTTGGGATTGGGTGATGTGGCACCACTCTCGCCGGTAGCGAGGCTCACCACTGTCATCGAAGCCGGCTTAGGGCTGGGTCTCGTCGCTCTAGTCATCGGCTATCTGCCGGCTCTTTATCAGGCGTTCTCGAGACGCGAAGTAGAGATCTCGCTTCTGGACGCGCGCGCCGGATCGCCGCCCTCTGCTGCGGAGTTGCTGCATCGCGCTGCCCGTCATGGCCATCCAGAGGGTTTCGCAAGGCTGTTGGCGGATTGGGAGCGCTGGTGCGCCGAGATCATGGAAAGCCATATTTCGTACCCCGTACTCTGTTATTTCCGTTCCCAACACACGAACCAATCCTGGGTCACGGCCATTACAGCGATTCTCGACACCTGCGCTCTCTGCGCCGCCTGCCTGGAGGACGATGCCATCCCGCAAGCACATTTAACGTTCGCCATGGGGCGTCATGCTGTTGTCGATATCACGCAGGTGTTCCATCAAAAACCATCCACGGACATGCCGGATCGCCTGTCGCGCGAAAGCTTTCAAGCGATCTGCGACGGGCTTCGCCAGAACGGCTTGAAGCTGCGTCCAGAAGAAGAATCCTGGGATCCGCTCTCAAAAATGCGCCAGCTCTATGAACCCTACGTTTTCACTCTCAGTAGCCATCTGCGCATGGACCTCGCGCCCTGGACTCATCCAGCGGGCGTGAAGGACAATTGGCTCGCCACCAAATGGCAGGGCAGCCTGAGAAGCACCCATTGAATGAGCCCCATCCCAGCGTCACGAATCCACGCCAAGTGTCTTAGTCACTCGTGGGTAGATTCGCTATGGAGAACCAATAGCGGCAGGTCTGCTGAACCGTATCCAAGAACAAGTCGAGATCACATGGCTTCCGCACACAGGTATTAGCGTTGTGATGATAAACGGGCTTGCATGTGAACTCGTTTGCCGCTGATGTGAAGACCACCACCGGCAAAGCCTTCAGCTGCGGGTCGGCCTTAATCTTTAGCAAGACTTCTTCGCCGCTGTAACCAGGCAGGTTTAAATCAAGCAGAATCAGGTGAGGTCGCCCTACTCCTTTATACTCGTTCTGCTGCTGCAGGTAAGAGATCGCCTTCATGCCGGTGTCCACTACCGTAAGCGCCACCGGCGGCTCGAAGTTCTGAAGTGCTTCCCGCACCAGGAATGCATCGCTTGCACTATCTTCTACGTACAGCAACCGGAAGACGCTGGTCCGTGAGCCGCGATCCTGCATGCCGTTCCTTTCGCCAAGCCGTAGTAGGCTGCTGGAGCTTATCGGCGGAGAGACGCAATATTTGAAAGGCAGCCCTGTAAGTCCATCGTCTTCATAATCCCTTGGTGATAGGCGTGGTGTGTTTAGGAGGTGCTTTGCCTTGTAACGGCAACGAGAAATGAAACGTTGCGCCTTGTCCTGCCTGAGAATCGGCCCAAATGCGGCCACCATGCCCTTCCACGATGCGCTTACAAATTGCTAAGCCTACCCCGGTCCCGGCATATTCTGCCTGCGAATGTAGGCGTTTAAACGGGAGAAAGATCTGTTGGGAATGCGCAGAGTCAAAGCCTATTCCGTTATCTTGCACGCTGATCACCCATTCAGCGTCTTGTTGCTCTGCCGATATATGGATGACGGGAGGGGTGTCTGCTTTTCGATACTTCAAGCCATTCCCTACCAGGTTCTGAAACAAACGAACCATCTGTCCCTGATCTACCTGAACCTCTGGTAGGGGATCGTGGGTGACCGTTGCCTTGCTCTCTTCAATTGCCTGCTGGAGTTGGGTCAGAGCCGTGTCCAGGTCTTTATCTAATGAATAAGAGGAAGGTCGATCCACCTCGGTTGTTACTCGAGCGTAGGTCAGCAAATCCTGTACCAGAGCGCTCATACGGTTCACGCCACTCACAATGAGGTCCAGAAAACTCACCGCTTCCTCGTTCAACTGCTGCCTGTAGCGACGTTGAAGCAGTTGTGCATAAGCACCGATCGTTCTCAGCGGCTCTTGCAAATCGTGGCTGGCAACATACGCGAATTGCTCTAGCGCCGCATTGGATTGGGTTAAAGCGTCTTCTAATTGCTTGTTCTTCGTCTGGTCGGACAAGATCTTCGAGAACCCCGCCAATGCGCCATCTTGCCGGAGAACTGTCATATAGCCATGCGCAAACAGCTCACTTCCGTCCTTCCGTGAGTGCCACCGAACGTCAGAGGAACAGCCCGTTTCAGCGGCCTTCTTCATTTCCGCGGCACAGACTTCTTCCGCCCTATCAGCCGGCGTGAAGATGATCGACGCATGCCGCCCCACCCATTCTTCTTCCCGGTAACCGAGAAGGTGTTGGACGCCGGCATTCCAAGACAAGATGATCCCCGCCGCATCGGTTACAAACATTGCGTACTGTGTGGTTTCACGAAGCTGTAACTTACACAGTGTTTCTTGCAGAGCACAGTCCGGTAATTTTCGAAGCAGAGTCTCTTCGGTTTCGGTCATGAGAGTCCTTGGGCTAGCTTGTTAATTCACCCTATGTATGGAAATCATCGGATATTGTGAAAGAAAGTGCAGCTCCTAGCCCTCTCAGCGCACCCCCCGGAAAAAGTATAGGAAGCGTTCTCCCCGGGCGTTTGGTAGCCTCCAGCCCGACTTCCGGTTCCCTCTCGGCTAATGGACAATCTCGCAAGGAGTCTTCTCAGCTATATCGCCGGAACGGGCGGTGCGCAGGCCGAAATTGCTTCCAGCAGCTTTCGCTTTGTGACCGGCTTGCTCAGGTGAGCATCGCATCCTGCCTCCAGCAGCGTTCGCCTTCGCTCCTCTTCTAGAGCGTGGGCCGTTAGCGCGATGATCGTGACCCGGCGTGCATTGTTCGCCTGTTCCCATTCACGTATGCGCCGTGTTGCTGTAATCCCATCCATCACGGGCATTTGGATGTCCATTAGGATGATGTCGAATTCCTGCGCCTTGACCATTTCCACCGCGGATGCTCCGTCACGAGCTGTTTGGAGGTCAAAATCAGAACCGAGATAAGCCCGGCAAAGCAAAACGTTTGGATCAAAATCGTCCGCAATCAGGATTCGGACTCGCCGCTGATCCACCTTGCTGCTGACCCGAGCATCCAGCTGACCCTTTCGATCCATCTTCTCCACGCCTTGAAGGCTGGCGACAGGCACTGAAAAACGGAACGTACTGCCCTTGCCCTCTTTGCTCTCAACGCCGATATTCCCGCCCATGACGATAGCGAGCTCGCGGCAAATAGCCAAGCCCAGCCCGGTCCCAGTGTGCTGTCGGGTGACAAATTCACCCACCTGAACGAACGGGTCAAAAATCGACGGGAGATTTTCCTCAGGAATGCCAGAGCCCGTATCCTCCACTTCGAAGTTCAAAACTGTCTGTTCCTCTGCTGCCGCTTGCGTCACCCGGACGTGGATATCCCCCTGGGCTGTGAATTTCACTGCATTTCCCAAGAGATTTATGAGTATCTGTCTGATCTTGGCTGCATCCCCTTGAAAGGTCGAGTCTACCCCTTGCCCCAGGCTGAGGTGGATGGGAACGCTCTTATGGAGGCCGCTTCCCCGCAGCAATGCCACCGTTTCCGTCGCCAGGGATGCCGCGTTGAAAGCTGTGACGTGCATCTTCATCTCGCCCGCCTCTACTTTCGAGAGGTCCAGGATGTCGTTCACAAGCGTGAGAAGCCGCTTCGCGTTAGAGTGAAAAATCTGTACCCACGATCTCTGTTGCTCATTGAGATCTGTCTCCATCAAC
>CAXUCT010000055.1:0-249 GCA_964249415.1 uncultured Bryobacteraceae bacterium
GTAGTGCCGTCGCGTAGCACCGTGACACGATCCCCAATGGAGCGCAGGTCTTCCAGGCGGTGGGTGATGTAAATGACCGCCATGTTGCGCTGCGATAAATCACGGACAATGCGAAAGACCTCGCGCGTTTCCGTATCCGACAGCGATGAGGTCGGCTCGTCGAAAATCAGCAGACTGGAGCCTTGCGCAATGGCGCGGCAGATCTCAACCAGTTGCTTGCCCGCGGGACTCAGCTTGTCCACGCGAGCG
>CAXUCT010000055.1:281-10127 GCA_964249415.1 uncultured Bryobacteraceae bacterium
CTCAGAGAGGAGACGCGCGGCCTTCGCCACTGACGCTCGGCCGTCAAGCCATCCGGCTTTCGTGCTCTCGCGGCCTAGGAAGATGTTCTCCGCCACGGTAAGATGCGGCGCCAGCAGCGACTCCTGGTGTACCATGGCGATGCCCTGGGCCGCAGCTTCGGCCGGCCGCTGAAAGTTGACCGGTTCTCCGCGCCAGAGCATTTCACCGGCATCGCGCCCGTAGAGGCCAGCCACGATCTTCATGAGCGTAGATTTGCCGGCGCCATTCTCGCCCATCAGCAGATGAACTTCGCCCGCACGCACCTCGAGATTGCCGTCGCGCAGGGCTTTCGTCCCGCCAAAGCTTTTTTCGATGCCTCGCAAGGAGAGCAGCACGTCAGTCGAGTTTATTACAGACACCGCATTATCTCGGATGTTCATCTTGGATAAGGATGTCCACGCAAGGTGGTAAACGCGCGATAGATCTGCTCGGCCAGCATGGCCCGAGCGAGTTCGTGGGGAAAGGTCATCGGAGAAAGTGAAAGCAACATGTCAGCGCGCGGCTTCCATTCGGGCGGCAGCCCATCATGGCCGCCGATGAGGAAGATCAAATCCTGGGCTTCACGTTCCGCCCTCTCGACCAATTGGATGAATGCGGGAGAGTTCATCGGCCGCCCAGCCGGATCAAGGAACAGTTTGCGCCCACTCGCATGCTTGCCAAAGAGATCGAAGCGCCCGGGGACGATCTCGCGCATCTCGCATTCCGCATAGCGGCTGGAGCGCTTGAGGAACTCTGCGGCAATCGCATTCGCGTGCGCATCGCGAGCTTTGCCGATGTAGTAAAGAAAGAGTTTCACGTTGATATATTCACCGCCCGATGTACCAGTACTCCCGGCGAGCAGCGGTAAGTACATGGTTGCAAACGACATAGTGACAAGATATTGTTTAATTGCGAGCTGTACGCCCGCAAGTAGATCGGTTTAGCTGTCGTACCCCTTAGGAGGAACGCATTGGCTTCAACAATCTGGAAGGGCTATATTACTTTTGGCCTGATTACTATTCCTGTGCGTCTGTACGCCGCTGCGCGAACGGAGCGAGTAGGTTTCAACCAGATCCATGGAATATGCGGAAGCCGTATCAAGCAGCAGACCTACTGTCCACAATGCGAACGAGTAGTGGAGCGAAGCGAGCTGGTCAAAGGTTTCGAGGTAGAGAAGGACCGCTATGTCATCGTGAACGACGAAGAGGTGAAGCAGATTGCTCCGCCCTCCAGCGACAACATGGAGATCTTCGAATTCGTGAAGGCACAGGGAATTGACCCGATCTACTTCGATGCTTCGTTCTTCATGGTTCCGGAAGAGGCAGGCAAAAAGGCCTACCACCTTCTGCTCGAGACGATGCGCAAATCGGGATACAGCGCAATCGCCAAAATCGCCATGCACCAACGGGAATACACCGTAGTGGTGAGGCCGCACACTGACGGGCTTTTGCTGCACACCATGTTTTACCCCGAGGAGGTGCGGGAGGTGCCCGAGTTCCGGCGTGACGAAAGCATTACGGTGAGGCCGCAAGAAGTGGAATTGGCGGAGAAACTGGTCGAAGGATTAGCTACCGATTTTGACCCGTCAAAGTATCACGACGAGTATCAAGGCCGTTTGATGCGGATGATAGAAGCTAAGCGCGACGGCCAGAGCGTAGACGGTCCAGCGCCGAAGAAGAGAGCGCCGGTAATCGATCTGATGCAAGCCTTGCAAAAGAGCCTGGGGGAATTACCGCAACGAAAACCTGCCTCGAAAGCGGCCCAAGCTGAGGCAGCGGTAACAGCTGAACCCGCGAAGAAGCCTGCTGGAAGCCGGCGCCGAACGGCGACGGGATAAACCGGCCCACTAGCTTAGTGTTTGGTCAACCACTCGTACTGCGCTTCGGTAAGCGGTACCACCGACAAACGCCCCTGCGTTACCAGAGGCGATTCGGAGAACAGCTTGTGCTGCTTCATCTCGGCGAGAGTTCTGGGAGGCGAGATCGCTTTTCCGGCTTTGATCTTCACGAGAGGCGTCTTAGGATTTTCTGAATCGACGCTGACTACAGAAGCCGTACCAACGGCTTGCCGCTCGGTACCCGTGTGATAAATCACCAGCTTGTCAGCGGTCTTCATCTCTCGAAGGTGTCGGAGGGCAACCGGATTTCTTACGCCATCCCATAGCGTTTCCGCGTCACGCTCGAGGTCCGCGAAAGAATAGGCGTCAGGCTCAGATTTCAGCAGGTAGGGCATACGTCGATGATCTTACGGCACCAAAAAAAAGCGGCCCACGCCGAAGCTTGAGCCGCTGGTTGTTTTTTTGAAGAGTCTACCGGTGACCGCCACCGCCGCCAGCTGCATGGGCTCCGCCCCCACCGGCCGAGGAACCACCTGAGGCAGCACGACCTCCGCTACTCAATCCCCCGCCGCCCACATTGGCAACTCCAATCTGTCCGCCTTGTGAGATCGACGTCATGTGAGCGCCAGAGAACGCGGCAACCGGGGCGCCGCTTGCTGTTCGAAAGCCGGCGGCGGCAAACGACTGTGCTGCCTGAGCGCGTGCAACCTGACTAGCAAAAGGCGAGGCCGCGATAGTTCCGACAGCAGCAGGATGATTCGGGTTTACCGGCACCGGAGCTCGCATTGCCACCGCATTAATACCGCCGACCGAAGCGAAACCGCCGGACACAGGTGCATAGACTACTGGCGCGTAAGCCACAGATCCCGGGGAATAAAAGCCGTAGCCAAACGGGTTATAAAACGCTCCCGAACCCGGCAACCAGGCCCAGGAATTGAAACCACTGGCCCAGTACCAACCGGGCGCAGAGGCCAGGCCCAAGCCGTACCCACCAAAGCCATACTCTCCCCAGCCGCTGAAGCTATTGGCGCTCACGCTTCGAGCAGCGCCGTAACTGGCAGCTGCGTCAAATTGAGAGCGCACGTTGCTCCAGGCATATAAATCATCCTCTTGCCTGGTGTTGAACTTTTCCACCTTGGAGGCGTCGGCAAAAGTGAACTCTCGCCCTTTGCCCACACTCGTCTCGCGATCTCCGAAGTTCACCAGAGCTTTGCCATCAAGCACCGCCACCGCAGGCGACGGGTCCGCTGTGAATCGGTACAGACCGTCTTTGTCGATCGTCACCGCGGCACCATGATCCGTTACTTGTACGGTGTTGTCCTTCACTAAGCCGCTGACTTCAAGCATCGCCTCGCCGCGGCTAACCTCCAGTTGCGTGTTCACCAGAGACGGCGAGATCATCCGGATCTGGCTGTCCCTGCCGACGCGCAAGAAAACGCCGGGACTGAGAAGCACCTCGGCCTTTCCGTCGTCTGTTGAAAGCGTGTCGTTGGAGCGTAAAAAGGTGGCTCGCGTCGCCTTTTCCGAGAGGCGCTGGCCATCCAGGTACGCGCTGCCTTCGACGTAGTTCACTGCCCCCGGCTTGGCTGAGATGGTGTATGCCTGCGGCATCACGCACGTAGCCGTGAAGAACAATCCAGCAAGAACCCGGTTAGACCCTTGACATAAAAGTTCCATCTAGCAACTCCTTCCACCCTTTTGGGCGAAGCCCTATCTACTGACTTCATTCTACGCCTGCTTGAGTGACAGTACGATACAATTCCACCCGGGTGGGAAGCTGACCTTTGACGCTCCGAGCGATTGATTACGCAAGCCTCATCATTTACTTTGCCTTCGTCCTGGGCATTGGCTGGCTGGCGAAACGCAAGATTACCACCAGCGAAGATTTTCTGACGTCCAGGCATTCAGTTCCGGTTTGGATCACCAGCTTGGCGTTTATTGCCGCCAACCTGGGCGCACAAGAAATGATCGGCATGTGCGCCTCCGGGGCGAAGTATGGAATCATGACCGCTCACTTTTATTGGCTGGGAGCGGTGCCCGCCATGGTCTTTGTGGGTGTTTTCATGATGCCGTTCTATTACGGCAGCAAAGCCCGCAGTGTTCCGGAGTATCTGAAGCTGCGTTTTGACGAGAAGACGCGCGGGCTGAATGCGATTACCTTCGCCATCATGACGATCTTCTCCTCGGGTATCAGCATGTATGCGTTGGGTCTACTTTTCGAGCTGGTCCTGGGATGGAATTTTACCAGCTCCGTGCTTCTCTCGGCTGTCATCGTGCTCATCTACACGCTGCTCGGTGGTCTTACCAGCGCTATCTATAACGAAGTGGTGCAGTTCTTCCTCATCGTGCTGGGCTTTGCGCCGCTTTCTATTCTGGCAGTGCAGAAAGCGGGCGGCTGGCACGGAATGAAGGCCCATCTGCAGCCTGTAATGACCCACACCTGGCGCTATGCGGCGCACGCCAGCGAGAACCCGATGGGGGTGGAGATATTCAGCTTGGTGGCCGGCCTGGGTTTCGTTTTATCGTTCGGTTATTGGTGCACAAACTTTCTGGTGGTGCAGCGCGCCATGGCCGCAAACAGCATGGCCGGCGCGCGGCAGACGCCCTTGGTAGCGGCATTTCCTAAGCTCTTTATGCCCTTCGTCGTCATTGTGCCGGGCATTGCGGCTGTGGCGCTGATGAGCATGTCCGGCGGCTACACGCTTCCGCTGAAAGCAGGTGGAGGCGGATACGACTATGACCAGGTGCTGACCACGCTGATGGCTAAGCTTTATCCCTCCGGGATGTTGGGCATCGGCTTAACAGCTCTGATGGCATCCTTCATGTCGGGAATGGCCGGGAACGTGACCGCCTTCAACACTGTCTTTACTTACGACATCTACCAGAGCTACGTGCGGCGAAATGCTCCCGACAGCCATTATCTCTGGGTGGGCCGCGTGACCACAGTAGCCGGTGTTGCTCTCTCCGTGGCTACAGCGTACCTTGCCACTCACTTCAACAACATCATGGACTTCCTGCAGTTGATTTTTGCGTTTGTGAATGCGCCCTTATTCGCGACGTTTCTGCTGGGAATGTTCTGGAAGCGGACGACTGGCGACGGCGCCTTTGCCGGATTGCTGGTGGGCACCACCGTCGCGGCGCTGACGCATGGCTTAACGGTAGCGGAGGGCAAAGGCGGCTGGGTTGCCTCGCTTCACGAATACCCGTCCACCATGGCCCAAAATTACTGGATAGCCATTTATTCCTGGACAGCGTGCCTGCTCGTGACAATCCTGGTGAGCCTCATAACGAAGCCCAAACCCGAAGCGGAGCTTCACAATCTGGTGTACGGCTTCACAGACATTCCGCGTGAGGACGGAGTGCCTTGGTTCAAGCGGCCGGGTCCGCTGGCGGTAGTAGTGCTCGCGGTCCTGGTCATAATGAACTTAGTGTTCTGGTAATTCGAATATGGCGGTAACCTATGGATGATCTGCGCCGCCCGACTGGATTGCTGTTTTCGCTGCTGGGCGCAATCCTGCTGCTCTACGGCTTGATCCATCCGGAGGTGCGTGCGCCTTTGGATCCAGGCACGAACGTAAACCTGTGGTGCGGCCTGGCACTGCTACTCTTCGGAGGATGTCTGCTTTGGCTCTCGTTCCGGGCGAAGAAATCGTAGCCGCGTTCCAGCGGCATTTCGGGTCAGACGCTCAGCCGTCTGTTTACCGCGCACCAGGGCGTGTGAATTTAATCGGCGAACACACGGACTACAATCTGGGATTTGTGTTTCCGATCGCGATTCAGATGGCTTGCTATGTAGCGATCGCGCCGTCCGCGGAACGTCGACTGCGCATCTACTCAGGAGATTTTGACGACGAGTTCACTATTTCCATTGACGGGCTTGCGGACGCCGCGCCGCAGGGCAAGTGGAGCGACTACGCGGTGGGAGTCGCCAAAGAGCTTGCAAAGGCGGGCGTCTCAGTAGAGGGCGCGGATCTGTGGATTTCAAGCCGCGTGCCACTCGGCTCGGGCCTAAGTTCTTCAGCAGCCTTGGAGATCTCGTCAGCCTTGGCGCTGTTGGGTTCGCGTGCGATGCAGCCGCTGCAGCTCGCTTTACTAGGCCAGCGCGCGGAAACTCAATTTGTGGGCGTGCCGACCGGCATCATGGACCAGTATGCTTCGGTATTCGGACGCGAGCACGCGGCCATTCAGATCGATTGCCGCAGCCTGGAACACGAGTATGTACCGCTTCCGGTGGATGTCAAGATCGTAGCTGTGAACTCGATGGTGAAGCACGAACTGGGCTCGTCCGCCTATCGTGAGCGCGTGGCCGAGTGCCGCGCTGCAGTGGCCGCGCTGCAGCAACTCGATCCAAAAATCCAGAGCTTGCGCGATGTTTCCTTGCAGTACTTCACAGAGGTGGAGGACAGAATCCCGCCTTTGCCACGCCAAAGAGCCCGGCACGTGATCTCTGACAGCCAACGTGTTTTGGACCTTGCGGCGGCCGCCCGCGCGAACGACTTAGTGGAGATGGGCCGCTTATTTGTTGCGTCGCATCGCAGCATGCAGTATGACTACGAAATCAGTTGCGAAGAGATCAACTTCTTAGTAGATACAGCGATTGAAATACCGGGCGTGTATGGGTCTCGCATGACGGGCGGAGGTTTCGGGGGGTGCACCGTAAATCTGGTGGCACCCGACGCCGTCGAGCTGTTCGAGCAGACCTTGAGCACCGCGTATCAGAACCGTTTCGCTAAGACAGCCGCATTTTACGAGTGCCAGCCCTCGGCAGGAGCGGCTAAAATGACAGACAGCCATGTTTCTGCCGCCGGCGGGGTATTAATATGACGGATGCGCAACTCTATTTGGCCATTGGCATCCCGTCCGGGCTGTTCGCGCTGAACTTCCTTACCATCCTGTGGCAGGCACGCGCATTAACGTCGCGCATCGATTCACTGGAGCGCAGCTTGAACACGCGCATCGACTCGCTCGAGAAGGTGATGAATGCACGCTTCGAGGCGGCTCACCAAGGACTTTTGCAGGTAGAAGGCGTGCTTGATGCGAGGCTTAAGCATCTCGAAGACCGTAAGCGCTAAGTTAGCTACCCACCAATCGAATACATGGGTCGCTGGGGGGCGACAAAAGAGGAGCGATTGATGTCGTGCCCCTCCCACTTCTGCCAGACCGTGGAACGAATGGCGCTCTCGAGCGCAGCATCCGATTCAGAGTTTTCAAGCAGCGGCCGGATATTTGTTTCTTCGCGCGCAAACAGGCAATAGCGCAGTTTGCCGTCGGCCGTGAGACGCAGGCGATTGCAATTCAAACAAAATGGCCGCGTGACGGTGGGGATGAACCCGACCTTGTAGCCGTCGGCGAAGCGATAAGTGGTGGCGGGCGCGCGAGGGTCGGCTTCGGGCACCGGTTGAAGAGGTCCAAATTCTCGCGTCAGCATGGCGATCATCTGATCGGTGGTCAACACCCGCTCCAACGACCAGAGATGTTGTGAATCGAGCGGCATGAACTCAATAAATCGCACTTCAATATGACGCTCCCGCGCAAAACGCACCAGCGGGATCACGTCCGGCTCGGTGAAGTCCTTAATGGCAACCGCATTCACCTTGATCACTTTGAACCCGGTGTTTATAGCCGCGTCTATGCCCGCGAGAACGCGAGGGAGATCATCGCGACGCGTGATCGTCCGGAACCGTTCGCGATCGAGCGTATCCAGGTGAATGTTCAAGCGGCGTAGACCGGCATCGAACAACGGCTGCGCGGCTTTTTCCAGGAGTACGGCATTGGTGGTGAGCGCCAAGTCGCGTATACCGGCGATCCCGTTCAGCGCCTCAATTAAATCCGGCAGCCGGGGACGGACCAGCGGCTCGCCTCCGGTCAAACGAATCTTGCTGATTCCGAGCGGCACGGCCATCGATACGAAACGCTCGATCTGCCCGTAAGTGAGGAGAGAGGACGCGCTCATAAAGTCGCCACCCTTCTCCGGCATGCAGTAAAAGCAGCGGATGTTGCAGCGATCCGTGACGCTGATGCGGAGATCGGAATGGATGCGCCCGAAGGAGTCGGTCAGCGGTCCCATGAGCGGCGGGGGCTGCGGGATTGTTAAAGGAGCAAGCTGAATAAGAGCGCCCACAAGAAGCTATTTCACCGCCAGCATGCGCTCGATGGGAACGAGCGCTCGTCTTTGGATATCTGCGGACACCTCAATGCGAGGCTCCAGCGTGTTCAGGCAGGCCAGCAACTTCTCCAGCGTGTTCATTTTCATGTACGGGCATTCGCTGCAATTGCAGTTTTCATTCGCAACGAAATAGAACTTCTTGCCGGGCGACAACTTCTCGAGCGAGTAGCGGACGCCGCTCTCTGTCATAATAATGAATTCGTCCGCGCTTTGCGCCGTACACCAATCGATGATGGCTGAGGTGGAGCCGATGAAGTCAGCCATGCGCAGTACATCGCCGGGACACTCCGGGTGAGCGGCAACTAGGGCGTGCGGATGCTCCGCCCGGGCAGCGGAGAGACGCCGGGCGGGAAAAGTAGCGTGGACGATGCAGGCGCCTTGCCAGACCGTCATGTTTTCACGGCCGGTCCGCGCTTTCACGTAATTGCCTAAGTTGATATCGGGCAGAAATAGAATGGGCTTGTGAGCAGGAATGGAATTGACTACCGCCTCGGCATTGCGCGACGTGCAAAGAATGTCGCTTTCCGCTTTCACTTCGACCGACGTATTAATGTAGCTGACAATCACGTGGTCTGGATGGCGTTTTCGATACGCACGCACGGCTTCCGCCGGGCAGCTATCGACTAAGCTGCAGCCTGCGTTTGCGTCGGGCACGATCACGATGCGATCTGGATTGAGCACTTTAGCCGTCTCAGCCATGAAGCGCACGCCGCAGAACGCAATTACGTCACCGTCGAATTTTTGGGCGACTCGAGCCAGTTCCAGACTATCGCCTACGGAATCAGCAATTTCCTGGATCTCCGCGTCTTGGTAATGGTGGGCAAGGATGACGGCGCGCTGTCGAGTTTTCAGCTCAACGATCTCATCGGCGACTGTGCTAGCAGCGAACATGTACTTCGGCTACTTTGCCGATCCAGCTTCATTTTACCAGGAATAGCGGTCGACCGGCTTCTTGCCCGATTTCGTAACCTTTTCCAAACATGATGAGTCGAAGAAACAAAGCGCAGGATACCTCCGAATCTGCGCTTTAGGGAGCTGGCCGCACGAGAGACGGCCAGCTCCTGTTAGAATCCGAATGGTAAAGGGAAAGAAGAGCGTTGTTGGCTCCCCTTTCCCTTTAGAACATTAGAACGAAAGCCGCAAGGCCAATTGGAGATTGCGGTTTTCCAGTCTGCCATTATTTACGCTGGCACCAGCAAACGTGCTGCTGTTATTCACACCGCGAGTTGCCGTGACAGCTGGTACCGCCGGATTAGCTACCGTTCCCACAAAAGAAGAGACCTCATTTTCTCCGTAAACCAAGTACAAGTTTGAGTGATTAAAGAGATCGAAAACCTCGCCCCTCACTTCGAGTTTGAAGCGTTCCGTCAGCGAGAACGTCTTTGCTGCGGCGAGATTGAATGTCCAAATGCCTGGGTTCCGAAAGATATTGCGACCCGTCATGTTTGCCGGAAACGGTCCAAAGTCGGAGTTCCCCGTAAGTGGATTCACATAGCTGCTATCTATGTTTGCCGATGTTAGGTTCAGGTAGGTAAACTCGTTCGGCCGCCCCGTGGAAGTGCTGGTGTATTGAGGGCTAAATGCTGAACCGAATGCCACACGGGGATAGAGATTACCGTCACTGTTGCTGGAATCAAAGATTGAAAACGGCGATCCAGTGCGGGCTGTGTAAATGGGCGAGAGATTCCAGCCCCCGAAAACGGCGTTGGCTAGTCCATGTTTTTTGAAAAACTGCTCTTGCCATACAGCAGACAAAACAAAGCGGTGCCGGATATCGTAGTCCGAATCCCCTCGATCTAAGCTGGGATGAAGAGGGTCTAAAAG
>CAXUCT010000055.1:10137-15232 GCA_964249415.1 uncultured Bryobacteraceae bacterium
ACCCAGGTTCAAATCTGATGCGTTATCAGTAGTAAAGGTCGAGCTGCCGTCGTCGATACTGTGCGACCACGTGTAGTTTGCACGAAGAGTGAGCCCATATTTCCGGAAGTTACGTAATTCAAACTTTGTATTTAGTCCGTTGTAAATTGAGTTCCCGCCATTAGTTCGAAAGTTGATTGTCCCGTACTGCGGATTGATTCGCGTTGTTGGACCGCCTGCGCCAGCATACACAATATCGGTGCCAGGAATATTCAGGCGGTCAATGGTGTATTGGTTCTCGCCAGCTGAGCCGGTATATTCTAGACCGAAGATCGCGTCGCTGGATAGCTGCCGCTCAACCGCAAAGCTCCATTGATGTGCGTAGGCTGTTTTGATGTTTGGGTCAACGGCGCGAAGCGTGACCCGGCCAAGCGGTTTTGTTCCTGAATTTCCGGCCAATGGACCGGCATTATTAGTCGTAATCGGGATTGTCGGCACATCTACACCGGCCTGCAGGGCAACTACGCCATAGTTGGGCGGATTCTGAATAATATTGAAGGTTACGTTATTAAAGTTGCGTTCGTAACCTATTCCGTAGCCGCCGCGCACAGAAGTCTTTCCATTACCCGTGACGTCCCATGCGAAGCCTACGCGAGGCGCATAATTGTTCCATTGCTTCTTCCAAATGCCTCCGACCGGGCTGCTAGTCGCCGGCAGAACTACGCCCGTAGCAGACTGTAATTCGATGTTGGAGCCAGTGCCTAGAAAGAAGTTAGAGTTCAAAGCCGGTTTGGAGTTGGCCGGTGGACCAAAGTACTCCCAACGAAGGCCTAAGTTGAGTGTAAATGTAGGACGAAGCTTCCAGCTGTCCTGTGCATAGAGCGACGAGTCATGAAATCGATTGCTGCGGCTGAAGCTTGGAGGACCCACCGGCAGGCTCAGGGTGCAGGCGGGTGTCACCACCCCTCCAACGCAAGGGTATTTTCCTTGTGGATAGACTGCAGCCTGAAATTGGTTCAACTGACCCGTTAAAAAATTGTTCAGCGCAGACGGTACGCCAGTTCCTAGCGCCTCTACTGCTTCTTCGTAGGCACCGAACACCCGATTGTCTTGCAGGTAAGTGTAGCCACCGCCAAACCGGAAGTCGTGCTTGCCCTTGCTGATGCTGTAATCCTCATTTACCGTGGCCTGATTTTGGGGCCCGCCAAATGGAATCGCATTACCTGGGTTAAAGGGAGAATAGCCAGGATAAACGATTTGATTGCCTCCTAAACTTTCGGTGGCATTCAGGGTAGTGTACAGGGTTGGGCTGACCGGCTGGGTACCCAAAGGTTGGACGTCACTGATGCGGTTGTAGCTGAATTTCGTTTGGCTGACCTGGGACGGCGAGAAGGCATGGGTGATCGATAAAGCGTATCCCTGGCTGTCAACAAAGTTTCCAGTGTCGTATCCGACATATGGACTATTGGTCTGTGTTCCGACGAAATCGTTTTCAACGTAGCGAGCGTAGCGGAAGTACATCTGTGTTTTATCGCTTAAGTTGTAGTCGATGCGCCCGACGTCATTCCAGGTGTTCTGAGGGGAGCCACCGCCCGAGTCCGACGGGACATCGTAAATAACGGTCTGATAAGCAGGAGTGTTGCCCAGCGCGAGACAGGCAGCAGTTGTACACTTCACATCCGCGGCCGTAAATACGCTGGAAGTTGCCAGGTTCGGCTTCAATTGACCAGCAGCGGCGAAAAACGCTTGCGTTGGAGGCGCCGAAGCAGCAATAAGCGCAGGAGTCGGAACCACAGCCAGGAAGGGCGCTACACTACGCACCCGGGTAAATTCCGCGTTGTCGAAAAAGAACAACTTGTTCTTGATGATTGGCCCACCAATCGAGAAGCCAAACTGATTCCGGGTGAACACTGGCTTCCGAATACCGTAAGCGTTGTTATTGAAACTGTTCGACGCTAGATCAGAAACACGGTTAAACTCGTAAGCGCTTCCGTGGATGGCATTGGTCCCCTGCTTTGTTACTACATTCACTACCCCGCCAGAAGCTCCACCGAACTCGGCCGTGAAATCGCTGGTGACGACGCTAAATTCTTCAATAGAGTCCTGCGGTATCGGAATCGCTACCGTGGTATCGAACGCATTGCTGTTCGAGACTCCGTCCAACAGAATGCTGGTGGAACTGGAGCGCTGACCGTTAATGGCTACTCCGGCTCCGCGCCCGCCGGGATCCGCGTCCGACACGTTGCCTACCGTCTTCACGAGATCGTAAGGATTGCGACTGATGGTCGGCAGGCCGGCGATGTCCTGCGAGGAAATAGTTTGGCTAAGCGTTTGGGTTTCAGTATTCACCTTGACCCCTACCTCGCTGACCTGCACAGTGGTTCCGGTTGAGCCCACCTGCAACTTGACCTCGACTCCCACCTTGGCCCCGACCGGCACGACGATATTCTGCTTAAAAGTCGAAAAGCCCTGCGACTCCACCGTGACCGTGTACTCTCCCGGAAGGAGGTTCGTCACCGCGAAGTCCCCAGCGCCCGAGGAAGTTGAGATTCGCTCCGCGCCGGTTGTCGTGCTTGTGATACGGACATTGGCACTCGCCACAGTAGCACCAGAAGGATCTGTAACAGTCCCGGTAATCTGCCCCGTCTCAGCCTGCGACCACAGCAAGCAGCTTAAGGTGATGACACTTAGTAAAGGCAGCAAACGACTGCGACTCAGTAGAAACACTAGGCAATTACGCAAAAATTTTCTCCCACTTTCAAATTCCCTGCTTGTCCAATCCTCAACAGTAAGGGGTCAAACACCTAACTGGAAGGATATGAGGCCGACTAAGCAATTGAGCAGCCATAGCTATACGGATCCATCAATTTAGAAAACTGTTGAAAAGATTGGGATACGTCAAGGCGCTGAATTGGAGGGCTGTGGATTCTGGGAGGAATACTCTAGTTCTCTACCATTCTGCGGAGGTATGGCTAGGCCCGGAGGCGAGCCGATGTCGGCAGCAACTCCCTCCCTTCCCAACAAAAACAGGCTTAGAACCGAAGGACGCCTCGGATTTCAATGAAACGTGGTGAGTTATTGCCGCCGACGAAGGAACCGAGAATACTGGTCGGCGTGCCCACCATTGACTGAATCTGACCAAATGACGGGTTGTTGATGTCGTTCACCGGTTGATCAAAGTTCGGATGATTTAGGACGTTGAACGCCTGTGCGCCGAACGAGAACGTGACTCGTTCGGTAATCTTCACATCTTTCATGATTGAGGCATCCATATCAAAGAACCCAGGCCCCCGATAGCTGTTCCGCCCCTGGGTCCCAAAGCCCAATGTACCCGTGGGAGCGAACTGCGCAGTGGACACGCACGGCGAAACTACGTTTCCATTTACGTCAGTTACAGCAGACTTGCCGCAAGAAGATGAGGAGGACTGGCTCACAATAGGGCTGGCAAAGACCGTCGCTGTCCCGTAGTTGTCAATGGAACTCGTTGTCCCCGTATCAACAACTGTATAGGGAAGGCCGGTTCGAACAAAGATATTGCTCGACACTGTCCAACCACCCAGGATACGGCGCGCCGGACCCCAATGCAGAGCGCGTGAAAAGACATCGGTCGCCACAAACCCGAAGCTGAAGTAATGGCGAACATCCTCGTCTGCGTTGCCGTAATTAGACTTGATGTTGTACGGGTTTTGCGGAGATAGGAGACTTATATCGGTCCCCTCACTGAACGGCTGAAATCCGCCATTGGAAATAGTATCAAGTGCGTGACTCCAGGTATAGTTTGCATTGAAGGTGAGAGCCGACGACAGGCGGCGCTGTAGGCTCACGATAAGACCGTTGTAGCTGGAAACCCCAGCTTGGATGTACTGAGTGACTGCTCCAAACCGAGGATCGGGAGCAGCGCTGGGTATACCAGCGAAGCCACCTGCGCAAGTGGAAGGCGGGCAGTATGCGTTAAGCCCGGTATCCTCAACCGGGATATGAATCCCATGTGTGCCGGCGTAGTTGACGCTGAGCAACGTCTTCCACCCAAACGCCTGCTGAATCTCGAAATTCCACTTGTAATAGGTCGGCTGGTCAAACGTGCTTGGGAATGAGGAGAAGTTCGGCGCCGTAAAGCCCGGAACAGCCGCCTGGATTGAGCTCAGCGTTCCACCGGAGGTAAACTGTGAGCGCAGTGCTGCGTTGGCTTGTTGGGCGACAGTAAATAAGCTATTCGGAACACCAGGAGCGATCGCGCCAAAGCCGCTTGCAGTTTGGTTGCCTCGGATCGTAAATTGATCCAAACCCGGAACGTTCTGTGCCGCTGTCAGTGCAAGTGATCCAGGCAACTCATCAGCGAATATGCCGCCTCCCACGCGGATCACAGTTTTGTCGCTCCCCGTGGGCTTCCATGCGATCCCCATGCGTGGCTCCCAAACCACCGCTTGCGTATTCGCAAATGCATTATGCTGATTAAACGCGATGGACGCATTGTAGGGCGTAGCCGCGTTCGCAGCAGCCCCTGTAAACGTATAATTAAGCCGCGAGAAGCAGTTGTGGGCGCAGGTTGGATTCGCGTAATTCTCCAACCGTAAGTTGAGGGATATGCTCAGACGATCCGAAACTCTCCAATCGTCCGCGATGTATCCCCCGAATGAGTTGAATGCAAATGGCGCTTCCGTCGCGGAAGGGAACCATTGCCGTATCTGCGATTTAGGGCCGCCCCCGTTGTAGAACTCCGTCAATGACCCCGGGTAAACCCGCCCATTCACATACTCGTTCAAGCTCACGTCGGTTACCGTATCGTGGAGCCAGCTAAACCCTAAACGTACGGTATGCTTGCCAACGATCTTTGATAGATCGTCAATCAGCTGATACTGAAACACGCGGCGCCCTTGCGGAAACGCGTAGTTTTCGCCACCAACTCGGGTGAAGAAAGATCCAGTAGGGCTCACAACAGTGGGCAGAGCGCTCAGTGCTCCGCTTATATCGCTCGGCGCGAAAACAGCAGAAGAGAAAAACGCAGACCCATTAAGTTGGTTCACCATCGTAGGGCTGAAAGTGTGAGTTTCGTTCAATTGCCCAGACATCTGCGGCTGGTCACTGGAGGCGTTAAAGGTCGGGCTGAAGTAATCCG
>CAXUCT010000056.1:0-6797 GCA_964249415.1 uncultured Bryobacteraceae bacterium
GGGTTGTTCTTGGTGCGACGGCAAAGAATCTGGACCACGCGATCCAGTTCGGAATCCCGGCCAATCAACGGGTCGAGCATTCCATCCACAGCGGCCTGTGTCAAGTCGCGGCTGAACTCCGCCAGCAGAGAACTTTCCTTGGGCCTGCTGGCCGATGTCTTTTCGGAAGCGGAACGCGCAATCTCTTCGCGTACCGCGGAAAGCCGGAGTCCACGTTCATGCAGGATCTCCGCGGCGAAGCTTTTCTCTTCCCGTAGCAGACCCAAAAGCAGGTGCTCCGTCCCAATGTGCTTATGGCTCAGCCGCTCCGCTTCCTCGGCGCCGTAGGCCAAAACGCGCTTACACTCATGGCTCAATGGGAGGTCGACCGACGTCGAAACTTTCTCCCTCACCGTGGTGTGAGCTTCAATCTGCTTGCGAATCGATTCTATAGCCGCATGCGAACGCAGGAATCGGTTGGCAAGCGCCTTATCCTCACGCAGCAGACCCAACAAAAGATGTTCAGTCTCGATGTAAGGACTTCCGAATTGGCTCGCCTCGTATCTTGCAAAGAAGATCACACGACGTGCTTTCTCGGTATATCGTTCAAACATAAGTGCCACCGTCAAGACGGGTTGCGTCTTGTAGTACCCCGGCGGCCTGCAATTCCGGTTCAGATGGGGTATGCAGGGCGCCCTTTCTTAACTCTAGGACTCGATCACAACGAAAAGCGAAAGCGAGGTTATGCGTAACAAAAACGGACGTCAAATCATGAGACGTATGTAATGCTGTAAGGAGATTCATAATCGTCTCGCTGGTGCGAAAGTCCAGGCTTCCGGTAGGCTCGTCGGCAAGCAGGACTCTCGGCCGCGCCACAAGCGCCCGCGCTAAAGCCACGCGCTGCTGCTCTCCGCCTGATAACTCTCCAGCGCGATGTCCGGCTCGGGCTGCGAGACCGACTTCTTCCAGCAGCGACCTAGCGGCGCGGGCCGCTTCAGAAGCACGAACGCCTCTGACAAGCAGCGGCATCATCACGTTTTCAAGAGCACTAAACTCGGCCAGCAGGGAAGGATTTTGCCAAACAAAGCCGATCTGAGAGTTTCGAAAATCAGCGAGCGCGCCGTCGCTCAGCTTTACGATGTCCTGATCGCTGAAGAAGATTCGGCCACCGGAGGGCTTGTCCAAGCCGCCCAACAGGTGCAGCAACGTGGACTTGCCCGAACCCGATTCACCAATGATCGCCAGCCGTTCGCCGGAGCACACTCGCAGCGACAGGTTATTAAAAACCGTTATATCGACGCCGCCTGAGCGATAGATTCTCGTTAGAGAATCCGCCCAGATTACATTTTCTGGGTCCAAACTCCCGCCTTCTTCTTTAGAGTAAAACAGGCGACGCGAGATTGGTGTCTTACCGGAGCGAAATCATGGTGAAATCCGACCCGGTTTGGCGCGGCGTACTGCTTCCCTACACTTATCGGCCAGATTCCAGCCCGGCGTGTGTTACTTAGCCACTATGTTGACCAGCTTGTCGGGCACCACGATCACTTTGACAACCTGTTTTCCGGCAAGAAACGGCGGCACTTTCTCGTGTTCGAGCGCCAGACGCTGTAGTTCTTCTTTCGATAGTCCAAAAGAAACATGTAAATGGCCGCGCAATTTCCCATTCACTTGGACAGGGATCTCCGCCAGATCCTCTTTGGCAAGCTCGGGATCAAACGTGGGCCAGTTTTCGCGGAACACCGGACCGTCGTTCCCCAAGATGGCCCAGAGGTCTTGCGCTGTGTAAGGTGCAAAGGGAGCGAGCATGAGCGTGAGCTTCCGGCAGACCTCGGCCAGCGTGGCTGAGGAGAGCTTTGCTTCGGACTGATACAGCTCATTCAGCAGCTCCATAAGCGACGCAATCGAGGTGTTGAAGTGCCAGCGGCTATCGAAGTCGTTGGTGATTTTGCGGATGGTTTGATGGAGCTTGCGAAGAGTTGATCGGTCGGTCTGGTCCGGCTCGGTTTGGCTTGCGGCATCCGCGTTCCGGGTGACGAACCGGTACACGCGCCCGAGGAAGCGCGATTGTCCCTCCACGCTCGATTCGTTCCAATCCATGTCCTTCTCGGGGGGAGCGGCAAACAGGGTGTAGCGCCGGCAGGTGTCGGCCCCGTACTTTTCCACCATCTCGTCGGGATCGACCACGTTGCCCTTTGATTTAGACATGGCGTGTCCGTCTTTCAAGACCATGCCCTGCGTGAACAGATTGCGAGCCGGCTCGCTGTTGCGGACGAGGCCCAGATCGCGCATCATCTTTGTCCAAAAGCGCGAATAGATCAGATGGAGGATGGCGTGTGTCACTCCGCCGATGTACTGATCGATGGGGAATAGCTGGTTGACGATCTCCGAATCGAAAGGAGCGCAAGAATTGCGCGGATCGCAGTAGCGATAGAAGTACCAGGAGGAATCGACAAAGGTGTCCATGGTGTCGCTCTCGCGTCGCGCTGCATCCCCGCATTGCGGGCAGGGCACATTCATGAAGGACGGAACGGACTCGAGCGGGGATCGGCCCTTGCCGGTGATTTTGACATCGCTTGGCAAAACGACGGGGAGATCCGCTTCCGGAACCGGCACGGCGCCGCATTTTGGGCAGTAGGTGATGGGGATGGGGGTTCCCCAGTAGCGCTGCCGCGAAATGCCCCAGTCCTTAATGCGATAGGTGATGGAGGCGCTGCCAAAACCATGAGCGGCAGCGAAAGCGGCCATTTTCAGGCGCGCTTCGGCGCTGGGTAGGCCCGACCACTCCCCGGAGTTCTCCACGATGCCGTAATTGAGAAAGGGCTCTGTCATAGACTCGCCGTTCGCGAGTGCCCCGTCCGCGGGCCGAATGACAGGGAGTACTGGTATACCGTAGGTTCGGCAGAACTCGAAATCGCGCTCGTCGTGCGCCGGAACAGCCATGATGGCGCCTGTACCGTAGGTCATCAGCACGAAGTTGCCGATCCAGACGGGCACTTTCGAGCCGTTGAACGGATGAATCGCGTAGCGGCCTGTCGACAACCCGGTCTTCTCCACGTCGCCTGGGCCCTGGCGTGCCGTGGCGTCGATCATCTCCTTCACTTTCTGGCGCTGCGCTTCGTCCGTCAAGAGCCCGTCGACAAGCGGATGTTCCGGCGCGAGGATCAAACATGTGGCACCGTAGATGGTGTCTATGCGCGTGGTGAAGATGCGAATTTTTTCCGTTGATTGGTCGACGTCAAAGTCGACCTCGGCGCCTTCGGAGCGCCCAATCCAATTGCGCTGCATCGAAATGACGCGCTCCGGCCAGCCTTCTTGGAGCGATTTCAAGGCATCCAACAACTCACCGGCGTAAGCGGTTGTTTTCAGAAACCATTGCTGCATGGCGCGCTGCTCTACCGGCGTGGTCTCATGGCGCCAGCAACATCCGTTGACGACCTGCTCATTCGCGAGCACAGTTCCGCATTCGGGGCACCAATTCAGCAGCGCTTCTTTGCGATAGGCTAGACCGCGCTCGTACATCTTGAGAAAAAACCACTGGTTCCAGCGGTAATACTCGGGCTCACAGGTGGCGATTTCGCGGCTCCAATCCAACGCGAAACCGAGGCGCTGCATCTGCGCTTTCATGTGGGCGATGTTGCTGAGAGTCCATTCGCGGGGGGCGCGCCCGGCCTTAAGCGCGGCGTTTTCAGCTGGTAAGCCGAATGCATCCCAACCCATCGGGTGCAGCACGTTGTAGCCGCGCATCCACATGTAACGGGCCAGCGCGTCGCCGATGGCGTAATTGCGCACGTGTCCCATGTGCAGTTTGCCGCTAGGATACGGCAGCATCTCCAGCACGTAATACTTGGGCTTATCGGGCGCGTCCGCTACGTAGAGCGTTGGATCATTAGCCCACTGCGCCTGCCATTTGGGCTCGATTTCTTTGGGGTCAAACGCTGTTTCGGGAATACCAGCTCCTTCAATGCCGCTATGTTGCGAAGATCGTCACCCGGCTTGTCGACGGGAGTTTCGAGGATGAATGCTTTGTCCCGCA
The DNA here is from genome assembly GCA_964249415.1 of uncultured Bryobacteraceae bacterium. GTDB lineage: Bacteria > Acidobacteriota > Terriglobia > Bryobacterales > Bryobacteraceae > Bog-105. The sequence continues at coordinate 4,013 of CAXUCT010000056.1, forward strand.
GTTCCGGATGATTCAGGATGCGGCGAAAGCCTTCTAAACCAATATATCCGGCACCGATGTTGGCATGCCGGTCGGAGTGCGAGTTCAAAGGGGTTTTGGCGTCGTTTGTGTGAATCACCGCGATGTGCTCCAGTCCCAGCGCCTCCGAAGCGGTTTCAATCAGCTTGGTTAAACCTGATTCTTGAGCGATATCGAAGCCGCTGACATAGCAATGGCATGTGTCCAAGCAGTAACCGATGGGAATGTCGAGATAGGGGCTGGCGAGCCGGCGTATGGTGCCTAGTTCTTTTAGCTTCCCGCCCAGTTGTGCTCCTGCTCCGGCTGTGTTTTCGAGCAGGACCGTTAGTTTCGTGCTCTTCTTAAGCGTGTCGTTTACTTCGCGCCAGGCAAGCGCTAGTGCTTCGGCCACGTTCAGCATGCCTTGGTCTATTGTCAGGCCTTTGTAATTGCCGGGATGCGTGACCAGGTAATCGGCGCCGATCAGTAGTGCGCGCTCTAACTCGCGCCTGAATCCATCAATCGACTTGTCGCGGATCTCGGAAGGGGGCGCGGCTAGATTGATGAGGTAGCTGTCGTGGATCACCAGCGGTGTCAAATCATGCCGTTCGCGTTCCTGGTTTAATCTCTTGATCTGTTCCGGGTCGGGAGTTTTCGCGCGCCACATGCGGGGACTGGCAGAGAAGATCTGAAAGGTGTTGGCGCCTAGTTCACCGGCCTTAATGGCTGCGCGTTCGAGTGAACCGGCGGTGGAGCAATGAATGCCTATCCGCAACTCTCAGGATATCGGCCGATTGATGCGTGTCCTAAACCTCGGCTGGATATTTGGTCGGCGGTACTGGCCGGCCCTAATTGTTAAACTAGCGCTCGGATGCTATTGGCCCGGGAATTCGTTGGGTATCTCTCACGGCAGCTTGTGGCGCGCCTGAGTCCCAACGCGTTCGAAACATCTAATCTCAACACTGCCGCCGAACTGATTGAGCAGATCATTGAAGAAGATCTCTCGACTGAAGACCGGCTGAACGACGAAGTTCGCGATCTGCTGGATGATTATAGCGAGTACATGCGGCGGGAAAACATCTCGTACCAGGAGATGTTTCGCAAGATCAAGAATCAGATGCTTGCGCAGCGCAAAATGACGAGGGCCGCGGGCCGGGATACGGGGGATCCCATGAAGCTGTCGCGCGATCGGCTGAATGAGCTTTCCCACAAGATCGTAGCGGACATGCGCAAATCCCGCGACTTCCGAGTTCGTAAAGATCCCAATGAGCTTCGCCTGGCCATACTGCGGGAAATGACGGACTTGCTTCAACTGGAAGACCGCATTGATCGCGCGGCACGCCAGAAAATTAAAACGCAAAAGCGCGATATTGCCGAGGGCGGGGAAGAGTACGACATTCTTCACAAGCGTTACTATGCCGAGGAGTTGAAAAAGCTGGGGATCAACTTTAATGCTTAGCCGCCGGCGTGAGCTCGGGCGAGTCGCAGCGGACTAGAGGCGCGCCTCAGGTCTTCTGCATCGTAGACTACAAAATCCCGATTCTTAAATACCGGCCTTACACCTCCGAGTTCACTCGATTTTTTTAGCACGTAGTAGTCGACGGGAAGAGAGAGCATCTTTTCTAATCGCGCGGGAGTAAAACTGCCTTCCATCGTCTGCCCCCAGCGTTCCCACCACTTGGCGGCAACGGAATCGAAAGAATCTACCAGCGAGCCACTACTCCAATCAACCCACACCGCACGTCGCGACGCGGCGCGAAAAGCGCCAGGATAAAGATCTCGCCCGGCGTCGGGAAACAGGAACATGGAACTACCCCAGGTGCCCGTTTCGGCCCAATCGGCTAATTCGAGAAGGGACTTTGGTTCACTCGCGCGAGCGTTAACGGCAGGGTTGACTTGGGACATCGAGAAAGCCGCCATCAGAGGCACAAGCAAGCTTGCCAGACGCCAGCCGCTTCTTTTCCGTTGAGCAACGATGAAACCGGTCGCGAACGCCAGCGTCACGCACAGCAATAGCTCCCGTAGATGAGTTGCGCTGTTGACTCGAAGTAGGTCGAACATTCGTGTATTTACCGGCAGTGCCAAGACCACCAGGAACCACAAGCTCGCTTCCCACTTCTTCGCTACCGAAGCAGCGTGCGCTCCCGCGATGCCACAGGCCAACGACGAAAATGCAACCGTGAACAGCAACGCCTGCGCAGGCTGTATTCGCGGGATCAGATACCAGTGCAGCCGTTCCAGCGCCAAGTAAGAAGCCGGTATGCTGAGCACACCTGCAAGGGGCAACGTGACTAGAAACAAGCGCATCTGACGGTTCAGTGTTTGCCAAATTCGGGCGGTCGCCCATACGCCGCAACAATAGATTGCCAAGCAGTTCCACAGGTCGGCTGACGACCACAGCGAGACCCATACGTAGGGAGTGCGATATCGCTGCAACTCGGCTACAGGCGATGCCAATCTTCCCAGTAAAGCCGCAGATTCCACAATTCCGGGCTGTAATTGCGCCAGGTTCGCCAGCAGAAGAATGAAAATCAGCAGAACTGTGAGCGCCGGCCGGAATAGCCGCCGCAAACGGGCATCGAACGCAAACGCAACAAGGGCCGCGCACCACAAGGGCGCCGTGATCACCGGATCATAGACCAGCGCAATGCCCCCGGCGAGCCCAGCCAACAAAGGTTTCTCTTCCGCTAAAAGTCCGGCCGCCAGCAAGACCAGTCCGAAGGCGAACGCGCGCGGCACTGGTTCCGTATCAAACAACAGCAGCGCCGGGCCGCAGAGACTTGCCCCA
>CAXUCT010000056.1:6807-8302 GCA_964249415.1 uncultured Bryobacteraceae bacterium
CCGCCGGCAAATCCCCGATTCCTGTTGACAGCGCCCGCAGCAGCACTCCCGTGATGGCTGCGGCCCGGCAGAAGAGCTGCTGTGCTCCGAGAGCGGTCCTGAATTTCAGACGCCCTGCCTCGTGCAAGAACAGAGTCACTTCGTCATAGATGGTGTAAGCGACGTCGGGATGGGTGGCAACGAGATCGCGCGATAAATAGCCTGGAGTATCCAGCCGCTCGAGCATCGGCAGGTAAATCTGGCTGTCGCCTTGGAGGTAAGTGTGACCGGGAAAGACTTCGAATTGCAGCCAAGTGGCGGTGATGATGCCTAACAGCAGCAGAGCGACACGCCGCATTATGTCGCGGGCGTCTTACTCAGTTGCTCTTTGGCCCAGAGCCGGTTAGGGTCAATCTGCAAGGCACGCTCGAAACATTTTCGGGCTTCCGCGTCCCGCTTGGCTTTGCGCAACGCAACCCCTTTCCATAAGTATGCCTCGGCCAGGTTGGGATTGACGGAAATCGCTTTATCCAGATCTTTGAGTGCCAGGTCAACACCGCCTCCCATTGAAGATGGCAGATAGTAATTGCCTACGCCCCGGCTTACATAAGCGAGAGCCAGATTGCTGTCGAGTTGGATGGCTTTATCAATCTCGTCGCGCGCGCACTGGCCGTATTTCAGAGCGCCAAAAATCGGGTTGGCCGGAATGACTTGCGCGCACAGTTCGCCCAACAAGCGATGGTACTCAGCTTTGCCGCCGTTCCCCTCAAGAGCTTTCTTGGCCGCATCGAGTCCGGCTTCCGCCAGCGATTCAGCCTTCTTCTTATCGCGAAGCTCCATCGCAACTTCAGCGCTATAGGAGTACCCTAGCGCCAGTTGATAATAAGCTTCGGCCGATTTTGCGTTTCGCTGCACCACCTGTTGATACTGCTTAACCAACCGGTCAAGTGCCGCCGAATCCTGATGGTCTCGCGCATTTATCAGGTCATTCAGTCCGGCCGCGGTCAGCGTCACGACGCAGAAAAGCGCCACGACTGAATGCCTAAGGATAATCATGTATCTGCTCTCATTGTAGGAAGGACGTAGAGCTGTATTCAGAGTTTCGAAAGTTTGCCTTGTGGCGATAGAAAGTACAGCGCCAGCAAGATCATTAACAATCCATTACCGATCATGATCGCCGGAGCAGAAGTCTGTTTAATCAGTAACCCCGCGATGACACTGCCTAAGGGCATGCCGCCGCGGAAGGCCACGTTATAGACGCTCATCACGCGCCCGCGCATGGCATCACTGACATAGAGCTGCACTAAGGAAGTGTTCAGCGTAAACACCACCATCAAGGACGCTCCCGCGGCGCAAACAAGCACGGTGCTGAGAATCAGGTTTTTCGACAAACCAAAGGCGGCAATCAGAGCGCCTAAGATAAGCATCACCACCAGCGACCGGCGTGCTTGGCCTCCCTGGCTGCGCAAACCGGCAATGAGCAGCGCGCCTCCAATGGAGCCGATTCCGGAAAAAC
>CAXUCT010000056.1:8312-9277 GCA_964249415.1 uncultured Bryobacteraceae bacterium
CCGTGAAACACAGTGCGTGCCATCACCGGCAGGAAGGTAAGCAGCGGGTAAGACAGAAAAGTAGCCAGGAATGCCAGCACGATCAGGCTTTTCATGCCTTCGCGTTGGCGCATGAAATTGATTCCTTCGCGCATGCTTTCGATCACCGATTCGCCGGTCTTCTCCGGCACAAACTTGGGATGGATCATCAGCAGCGAGATGATGACTGCAATATAGGAAATGCCGTTTAGAGCGAAGCACCACTGAGCGCCCAGCTTGACTAGCGCGATGCCGCCGATAGCGGGGCCCACGACGCGTGCCAGGTTGAACTGAATCGAATTGAGAGCGATGGCGTTTTGCAGGTCTTCCTTTCTCACCAGCGTCGGAATGAGCGCTGAGTAGGCCGGCCCTCCAAAAGATTGCGCCAGCCCCACCGTGAACGACAAGCACCAGATGTGCCACACGTGCACACGTCCGGTAGCGACTAGCGCGGTCAATGTGAAGGCAGAGGCCATTTGCATTAGCTGGGAAACGATGAGTAGACTTTGACGATTCCTGCGGTCGGCAAAAACTCCGCCGAACAGCGAGAAAAGGAAAATCGGTATCTGGCCAAAGAATGCATCCAGTCCCAAGTACACGGATGAATTCGAAAGCTGATACACGAGCCAGCTCTGCGCCAGGATTTGCATCCAGGTGCCCACGGTAGACGTGCAGGCGCCCAGCCACATCAAGCGGAAATCTGGATACCGGAACGCCTTAAAAACTCGATTGAGCAAACATGCCCCTTGTAGCACGTTGCTCGCCGGTCATGCTAGTGGTTTGTCGCGGTTGATCAGGTGAAGCAGATTGCCATCGGCGTCCTCAAAGAACACCAGCCGGTTTCCTCCGTTGGTGTAAGGCTCGCCTTCGAACTTCACATTTTGTGCTTGTAGCTGGCCAAAGGCGGCATCGAAATCCTCCACGGAGACCGCAATGTGCCTCATGCC
>CAXUCT010000056.1:9287-14966 GCA_964249415.1 uncultured Bryobacteraceae bacterium
AGTTGCCTGCGTACTCAAAGCTAATCTCGAAATCTAGGTAGGATACGTACCATTCAGCGAGGCGCTTGGGGTTGGGCGAGGCGATCGCAAAGTGTTCAATACCGCTAAACATCAGTCGGGATTGTAGCAGCCTGCATTCGCAGCCTTAGACACGCTATGCGCAGGGCTGTAGAATGCCTACAGCAGCTGGCAAAGTAATCCCGGCCAGTGCGAGGGCCCAGCAATGAGTAGATGGTCACGGTTTTTCCGCAAGCGAAGCGATCAGGATTTGGATAACGAGATTCAGGCTCACCTGGCCATGGCGGCGGGTGACCGTGTCGAACAGGGCGATTCGCCGCAGAGTGCTGCATTCGGAGCCCGCCGCGAGTTCGGCAACGTTACGCTGGTCAAGGAAACTACGCGCGCAGTATGGGGAACGCAGCTACTCGAAGCGCTCTGGCAGGACGTTCGCTACGCGTTCCGCAGCTTGCGGGGAAGCCCTGTTTTTGCCCTTGTTGCCGTTTCTTCTCTTGGCCTGGGCATTGGCGCGAACACGGCAATCTTTTCGTTTGTGAATGCGCTCTTGCTGAAGCACCTGCCGGTGCCTGAACCCACGCGACTGGTACAGCTAGGGGAGTATGAGGGCGGTAGAGAGATCAACTCTGCTTTTTCTCTGCCATTCCTTTCGGACCTGGATAAGCGCAGTAGTGTGTTTAACGGCATTCTCGGCAGATTTCCGGTACGCGTCAATTTAACCATCGGTGGCCTCGCGGAACCGCTGAATGGAGAAGTTGTCACGGGCAACTACTATAGGACGCTGCAGGTTAGACCGGCGCTCGGCCGTCTTATCACAGAAGAAGACATTAACGCAGCGGCGGGGAACCCAGTGTGCGTGATCAGTTATTCGACCTGGCAAGATCGCTTTGGCGCCGATCGGGGAATCATGGGACGCAAGCTGTTGCTCAATGCCCATCCCTATACCGTCGTCGGCGTGACGGAAAAAGGATTCTACGGACCGCAACTGCAATCGCGTATCGACCTGCAGCTACCCGTTTCGCGCATGGGTGATTTTATGGGAGGGTTCTTCTCATCAGGACCAGGGGGAAGCATGTGGAAGTCGGCGGGATTTAATTGGCTACAGCCGCTGGCGCGCTTGAAACCAGATGTCACCGCAGCCCGGGCACAAGCGATGGTCGATCCCCTTGCTCGTTCCATACGGGTGGAATTCGCCCCCTCGGACCAGCAGCCCAAAGCGGCAAACACATCCTTTCGTTTAACGGATGGAAGTCAAGGCGCAAACTACGACTCCACCTACTCCAAACCAGTGACGGTTTTGATGGCGGTAGTAGCCCTTGTCCTGCTAATTGCCTGCGCCAACTTAGCGAATTTATTGCTTGCTAGAGCGAACGCACGTGCGAAGGAATGCGCCGTGCGGTTGTCACTGGGCGCTTCTCGTTGGCGTTTGGTGCGGCAGTTCATGGTGGAGACTCTGGTAATTTCCTGCTGTGGCGGCGTGCTGGGTCTTACGCTGGCGTTCTGGATTATCCGCACGCTTTTGATTTATTTGAACGCAGGGCGAACGGGCGGCGACGGCCTTCATGCCTCGGTTGATCCAATAGCCATCTGCTTTTCGATTCTGCTCTCTTTGCTGACGGCTGTTCTTTTCGGGCTTGTTCCCGCATGGCAGTCCACCAAGCCTGACATCCTTCCAGAGCTGAAAGGCGCGCCCGGCCGTGCAGGGATGAATTCGAGTGGCATTCAGATTCGAAGGTTGTTGATCATTTTTGAGATCGCGCTTTCGATGGTGATGCTTTTTAGCGCGGGTCTGCTGACGCAAACGCTGAGCCGGCTAAAGACGATTGATCTCGGCTTCAACCCAGGACGCGTGGTGACGCTGAAGGTTGACCCGGCGATGAACGGTCATTCGCCGGCTCAAGCCGATCAGATCTTTGATGAGATTCTAAGCCGCTTGCGCGTGCAACCGGGAATTGCTGCTGCAAGTCTTGCAGTTGTCCCTCCTCTTCAAGGCGGCATGATCGCGCTGCCCGTTGCCGTACCGGGCCACACCGCTAAGAGTTCTGATCTTCAGACCAACTTCAATATGGTCAGCCCGGACTACTTCAGAACTCTGAACCAGCGATTGCTCTCCGGCCGTGATTTCAGCGACGGCGACAAAGGGAAGGGGCCGAAAGTCGCGATTGTAAATCAAATGTTCGCAGCACAGTACATGCCCGGCATCCATCCGGTTGGGCGGCATTTCAACGTGGGAGGCGGCGACACAGAGATTGTGGGCCTGGTGAAAAATGCGCGCTATCAAACGTTGCGCGAACAAATGTGGCCGCTGGTCTACTTGCCTGCCAAGCAAACTGAATCTTCTGGGTACACCCTCCTCGTTCGAACCAGGTTGAAACCGAGCGGCGCCGTAGCCAACATCGAACGCACCATTCGCTCCGTCGATCCCCACCTTCCGATCTACGATGTGGGCGAGTTGCAGGAACAGATAAATCAGGGCATATCGGCCGAGCGCGTGCTCAGCTTTCTCTCTACATTGTTCAGTGCGCTAGCCACGCTGCTGTGCAGCATGGGTCTCTACGGACTGATGGCGTACGCCGTCACACGACGTACACGGGAGATCGGAATAAGATTCGCGGTGGGCGCGCAGAAGAGAGACGTGGCAACATTGTTCTTGCGTGAAAGCGCAATTCTGGTCGGGGCCGGTGTTCTCGTCGGCGTTCCTATAGCTGTTGGGTCTACTCGCGTTCTGAAAAGCATCCTGTACGGCGTTGCGCCGGGCGATCCCCTTACGCTTGCCTTCGCCGTCACGATCTTCCTTTTTGCGGGATTGCTGGCAAGTGTGTTGCCGGTTGTACGGGCAGCACGGATTGAACCGCTCCGGGCGCTCCGTTACGAATAGAAAGCTGCGAAGTTACTCCTGGCGCAGGGCACTCATTGGATCGATGTGAGAGGCCCGGTGTGCGGGAAGATAGGTCGCCAGCAGCGCGACTATTATTAGTAGAAACGCTGCACTTGCAAAGCTGAGTGGATCACCTGGTGTGACTGCGTAGAGCATGCCTGAAAGAGCGTTTGCCGACCAAAGCGCGGCTAGCGTCCCAACGGCTATGCCCGAGATTGCGAGAGTTGCCCCGTTCCCGAGCACGAGCCGGGCAATGTCCCCGGATCGGGCGCCCACCGCCATCCGGATGCCAATTTCGTTTGTCCGGGCTGCAACCGAGTAATGCATGACGCCGAAGACGCCTAGCGCGGCAAGCATAAGCGCGAGGCCCGAAAATACGCTAATAAGCCAGGTCTGAAAGCGTCTTTGGATCTTCTGCCCGTCGATAAGCAGGTCCATCGTCGTAATAGAAGATACGACCGCGTTGCGATTCACGTTATGGATAAGTGTTCGCAAGGCATTGGCGAGATTCGCTGGACTGCGAGACGTGCGGATAACGAGGTTTCCAATCTGCTCGCTTGTGCGCTGTGCCTGGACTTCGTAGATCTGCGAAAACGGGCGTTTCTCCAAACCACCAACTCGCGTATCTTTCACGACACCGACAATGGTCAGCCAATCGTCGTGTTGGCCGCGTGGGTCGAAGCCTTTCAATTTTTTTCCTAGCGGGTTTTCGCGAGGCCAATGGCGGTGAGCCAGGGTCTCGTTCACGATGGCCACAGGAGATGACCTCGGATTGTCATTATCGTTGAAGAAGCGGCCGCGAATAAGCGGGATTCCCATGGCCCGGAAATAGTCCCCAGCGATTTGAGTCCATACCAAAGGTCTCCAAGCGCCTTTCGGCTCGGACGAATGACCCTCAATCAGCCTCAGGGCGTGATTGCGTTTTTCATCAAGGTAGAACAAATTGCCTGCACCACCTATCGCTTGAACGCCGGGAACAACGGAAATGCGCCGCATGATTTCACGGTAAAACGCGGGACTTTGGGCGGCAGAAGTCCCGTCTGGAAGGCCGATCTGAATCACCAGAGCGCTCTCCGGGTGAAAGCCCAGATCTACGTTGAGCACCGCGACGAAGCTGCGGATCAGCAGTCCTGCAGCGCTGAGCAGTACCATAGCAAGCGCGAATTCGGCAGCCACTAGAACACTCTTTAAACGCCGACTACCGCGTGTCTCCGTTAAGCTGCGCCCACTTGCAGTGAGAGACTCGTTCAATTTACTCCCCGAAATGCGGGAGGCGGGCGCTAACCCGAGAAATACTCCAACAACAACGCTGACAACCAACGCAAACAGCAGGCCGCGTCCATTTAACGTGACGGCATTTAACAGTGGAGTATTGGCCGGTGAGAAGGCTTTCAGCAACGGAACGAGTTCGACAGAAGCAGCTGCCCCGATGGCCCCGGCTACGAACGAGAAGGTCAGCGCTTCCGTGATCAATTGGCGGAGCAGGCGTACTCTTCCAGCGCCGAGTGTGGCGCGAATAGCGATCTCACGTTCACGGTGGGCGGCTCGCGCCAGCAACAGATTGCCAACATTGGCGCACGCCATCAATACGAGAAAGGCCACCGCGGCAAACAGAATGAACATGGGTTTCCGCACGTTACCGGTAAAGCGTTCACGCAACGGGATTATCCGTATGTCGTTCGAATGAAATTCCGGCAGGGCGGTTCTCAATCCATGCCATATGGAGTCAACCTCTGCCTGCGAGCGAGCCATCGACGAAGTTGGTTTCAGGCGGCCGAAGACATCCCAGAAGGGATGCTCCTGCGGATTGGCGTCTTCCGATTCGTTCCAACCCGGATGTGAGAGCACCGGCGCCCAGAGCTGTGTGTCGAGGAAAGGGACCTGGAAATTCGAAGGCATGACGCCGATCACTCGCCAACGAGCGTGGCTGATTTCCAAATCCTGGCCAAGAGCTTTTGCCGAAGACCCGAAGCGTTGCTCCCACAATCCCTCGCTGATGACGACCACTCGCTCCCGGCGCAGATTTTCTTCCGCCGTGAAGGTGCGCCCAATGACGGGCGTGCGTCCGAACATAGCGAAAAAGTTCGGCGATACAAATGCGCCTTGAGTAGTGAGAGGTTCAGTTCCGCCCGTCAGAGTGACGCGGGACCAGCCGGTCCTGTAAGTGACGGCAAGGTCGGCAAAACAGCGGCATTTGGCTTTGAGCTGTTCGAAATCGTTATAGGAGATCGAACCGTTCGAATCAAACGGAGGCTTAGGGGCATAGCTTGTCAGCGCCACCAGACTCCGCGGGTCCGCGTAAGGTAGCGGACGAAGTAGAACGGCGTCGACGAGGCTAAAAATCGACACGCTCGCTGCGATACCGAGCGCCAGGATTCCGATCACCGTTGAGAAGAAACCGGGTGACTGGCGGAAGGATCTCAGCGCATAGCGCAGGTCGGCGGTTAGAGCGTCCATGTAGCTGACGGAGCAATTCCCCCTCCAAGTTTTAGCTCGGAAAAATTGGAAGGATAGTGACTCCCTAAGGACCAATCTCGGGATTAGCTGTCCGCAAATGGACAACGCTCTAGCCTAGCCTGTTACCGGCGAAAATTCCTGGCCAGCTAGCGCCCACCGAAGAAGGGAGAGAGAAACACGGACGTTCCCGTCCACAACATTTGTTGCGGAGCCGTGCCTAAAAACACGTACGCCCGCGGTAAAGGAGTTTGCTTGAACAGACATCTGCTCGTCCTGCTTCTCGCGGGCCAAGCTGTCATCCACCTGTCGGGCACCAGTCTCTCGGGGCA
>CAXUCT010000057.1:0-14937 GCA_964249415.1 uncultured Bryobacteraceae bacterium
ATTAAAGCTCGCCTCGTCTGCGGCCGGCAGTGCAGACGAGGCGAGCTTTAATATGGTGAACGCCATGCTCTGCCGTATTCATCAGAGCGGAAATTTGGTCAAGTGCAAACCCGACTCCCTGGCGCAGATTAAAGCGGGGATCGAGATCTATAAGAATGTCGTGCGCCGGCATGTGCCTGAAAGCATTCCTTTCTACCCGCTGGGGATGCCTGATATGACGGACGCCGTCTCGCCCGTGGCACTCGGGATGAGATCGCGAGGTGCAGTGTTCCTTGCCGTGTGGCGGCTCAAAGGGAAGGAAAGGGTGGTGATACCTGCGCCGCGAGAATCGCTCCATCTCCTCTACCCAACAGGCCTGGGAATTAAAGTCCAAAGAGGAAATGGCCAAATGGAAGTTGCTTTCCCCAGAACTGACATGGCGTGTATTCTCGCTAGCTTTAATAATGGGAGTTCTAATTAGCGGTAACGGCAGACATGAAGATACACAAACGTACAAAACTAGTTGCGTCTCTTGCAATTACCTGCTCGATGGCGGGGGCGAGCTGGCTCACCTTCGGCGGAGGACCGCAGAGGAATGGCTGGGCGCAAGATGAGACAGCTATCTCGGTCGATACCGTAAAGGGGCTGCAATTACTTTGGAAAGTAAAACTGGACAATGAGCCAAAGCAGCTGAACTCCCTGACCACGCCCGTGGTGGTCAATCCGGTTTACACAAACCAGGGAGCTGAAACCTATGTGGTGGTCGGCGGTAGCTCTGACAACTTATACATCGTCGATGCCGACACTGGAAAAGTAGCTTGGCAAAAGCATTTTACGAACGAAGCTCCTCCGCCCGCTGGAAACTCAGGAACAGGTTCCTACTTCTGCCCGGATGCATTGAATGACACGCCGCTTATTACTCAAAGTCAAACTGGACCGACTGTATATGTAATCTCAATCGACGGCAAACTGCACGCGCTGAATCTGGTCAATGGAGAAGACCGCTTTCCTCCCAAGCAGTTTGTACCGGCCTACTCGAAAAACTGGAGTCTGAACTCCTTTGGTAACTTCATCTATACGAGTACATCTCAGGGGTGCGGCCACGCTAAGTCCGGTGTTTGGGGGATGGATGTTAGCAGCCCCGATAAGCCCGTCATCTCCTTCCAGTCCGATCCTTTTGGCGGTGGGATTTGGGGCAGGGGCGGCGCCTCAATCGGTTCCAATGGAATACTTTATGCTGCAACGGGAGACGGCCCCTTTGACTCGGCCACCGGTAAATACGGGGACACCTTAGTGGCGCTCTCGCCGCAAGACCTTAAACTGCTGGACTACTACACACCCGCAAACTCCACCTATCTAACCAGGAAGGATTTGGATATGGGTAACATCACTCCCGTTGTATTCACTTACAAAGGGAGAGAGTTAATTGTAGGTTCAGGAAAGGAAGGAGCTCTCTTTCTGGCGGACGCGAAGTCTCTTGGTGGCGAGACACACCGCAAGCCGCTGTTTCAGGGTCCGTTGTACGCAAACGAAGGCGCCGATATTGCGGGGCACGGTTTCTGGGGCGCTTTTGCAACCTGGGAAGACTCGAAAGGCGCCCGCTGGCTGTATGCCCCGGCTTGGGGACCATCCGCCGCTAAGGCACCAGCCTTCCCGATGATAAATGGCCCCGCTCCCGACGGCAGCGTCATGGCTTTCAAGGTGCAGGACAAAGATGGGCAGCCGGTTCTGGTGCCCGCATGGATCTCCCACAACATGGCAGTTCCGGAACCTCCCGTAATCGCGAACGGTGTTGTATTCTCCATCTCAAGTGGCGAGTTCATACGTCAAGTGAAGGAGAACGGCCAGTTGTATACGGCGCAGGAGCGCATCGCGCGGACAACCGACCATGCAACCCTGTATGCCTTTGACGCTCAAACGGGCAAAGAACTGTTCTCGAGCGGAAAGATCATGCCGTCTTTTACTCATTTCGGCGCCGTCGCCGTAAGTGACGGGCGCGTTTATACGTCCACTTACGATTCCACTCTCTACGCGTTCGGCTTTAAAGGAGAGTAGCCTGTCAATCGAGAGTTAAATTACAAAGTTGCTAGGCCAATAAAGGTGAGGCCGAGTATGTAGCCCGCAAACATAAGGTAGACGAACAGCATGGTTCCTTTGGGCGCAGCGCTAAACTCTTTCCAGATAACAACGCCCCAGATTGCAGCCACGAGAGTCGCCCCTTGGCCTAATGCATAGGACACTGCAGGACCTGCCACGCCGGACGCGATTACGTTCAGGCACAAGGCAAGCATCCAGATGGCGCCGCCTAGAATCCCTATACCGTGCAGCTTGGCGGTTGCAACGAAGTATTGCCGGTACGAGCGCCCTGCGGCTTTCATGAAGATGGTGTTCACGGCTATATTACTGACGAGCAGGCCAATCGAAAAGAAGAACAATGCTGTATAAGGAGTAAGTGAAACAGGCACAATAGGGTTCGTGTCGAACAACCGCGAAATAGAGCGTAGCAATTGTGGTTAGAAAAAGCCCATAAGGCGGCCTGCTACAACGGCAAATAGCAGACCTTTCCCGGAACCGCTAACCCGGTTCTGCGGCAGCCGCCGGTAGTCAAATGCCGAAAAGATCATCGCGGCAACCACCAACGCAACCCCGTAATCAAAGCCGCCGGATTCCTCTTGGGCTGCTGGAGGTAGGCGATCACCGTTCCCAGTACCAGCGCCATGATCCATAACTGCCGAGAGTAAGCATGAACAAAACACTAAAAAGAAAAAACACCGATCGAGTAGTCCCAGTAGAAGAGATCAAATGGCCAATTGGTTCGACCGGCAAGCTTCTGCGTGTTGGCCCATGATCCCCATCCGATCATCGTGACGCTGCAAAAGAGAATGGCTAACCCATCGAGTGTAGAGTGAACACAATGCAGATTATCCTTTCATATCTACTGGCGTGGTAATCCTGTCTATTTGATGACAAACCACAGCAGGGCTGCGAATAACGCAAATAGTGAGCCGGACAGCAGTGCATATAACCAGCCAAAATGGACGACGAACACCGGCACAAGGACCGTAGACAAAACTCCGCCCAGATTTCCCGCCAGATTCATGAGTCCACTCGTGGCGCCCGCCTCTCCATGAGCTAATTCAATAGCCGTGGACCAATAGGAAGACTCGGTGCTGAAGAGTAATCCCACGCAAAGAGAAATTGCCCCCATCGCCAAACCTATGTTCTGCGAGCTTGCACCAACCGTCATGAGGAAAGCAGAAATCACTAGACAGCTGGTGGCTACAAGGCGGCGAGCTTGCAGCGCGCCCAGCCGGTGGGACGCCTCCGTGCTGATATAGCCGAATATCGGCACGGCCACCGACGCCACAATCCAGGGAAGGCTGTTAGCCCACCCGCTATTTATGATGCGCAGGTGCCTTACATCCACAAGGTACTTAAAGAGCCAGTAAACAAAAATCGATATGGCATAGCAATACAGAAGATAGCTGGAGCAGAGCGCCAGGATAGCTGGCTTGGTCAGCAGCTGAATCCAACTATAAAAGGATCCGACGGAGGAGCGGGCATGCTGGTTTGCCTCGCGCTGGGCTGTTCCTTTACTTTGCTGCCACCACGCGATTGCAAGCAAAACGGGGAGAAGTGCTGAAACGTAGAAGGTAGCGCGCCAGCCATAACGACTCATAACGGAAGCCACAAAGGGAGGAGCGAATGCGGCGCCAAGCGTCGAGCCGGTAAAGATCAGCGCGGTAGCGAATGCGTGGCGGGAAGGCTGAAACCAAATAGACACCGCGTTCATCGCAACCGGATAAGTGGGCGATTCGCCAACCCCGTGCAAGAACCGCAGCAGGAGAAGCGCGCTTAGGGATGCGGCAGCGCCCTTCAATAACAATCCAGGGACTAAACCCGTGAGTAACGTAGTTAAGCCCCAAAAGAGAGCGGAAATGGTCAGCACGATGCGTGGCCCAAACCTATCTCCTAGAATGCCGGCAGGTACCTGGAAAATGGAGTAGCCGATAAGAAATGCCGTGAAGATATGTCCAACCTGCAAGTCACTGAAAGAAAACTCACGGGCAATATATTGCTGAGCGACGGAAATATTGACGCGCAGCAGATAACTGAGAAAAGCAAAAGCCCAGAGCAGGCCCATGATGCGAGAACCATGTCTCACAATGTCTCGTAGAGTACTAGTAGGAAATTAAAGTGGACTTGAGAGACAAATGTTCGATGTGATTGTGGTTGGGCTGGGAGGCATGGGAAGCTCCGCCGCTTATCACCTTGCGTCCCGTGGAAAGCGAGTCTTAGGCATCGAGCAGTACACGCCTGCGCACGCAAACGGGTCGTCACATGGTGATTCTCGCATCATACGGCAGGCCTATCATGAAAGCCCGGAGTATGTTCCTCTTCTGCAACGTGCTTACGAACTTTGGGAGTGCCTCCAGAGAGATGCCCGAACAGATCTTCTATGTTTGACCGGAGGACTTATGATCGGGCCTGCTGGAAGTGCCGTTGTTCAAGGAACCATTCGCAGCGCCACTGAACACCACTTGCCTTACCAAGTGATGAATGCAGCGGAGTTGCGCCGCCGCTTTCCGGTTCTTCATCCCAGAGCCAATGACACTGCCGTGTACGAGATGAATGCTGGATTTCTGCGGCCAGAAGCGGCAGTTCGTTCGCATCTGCAGTTGGCCGCTAGGCATGGAGCGGATCTTCATTTCGAGGAGACGCTCGAGAAGTGGACTGCTGACACATCTGGGGAGCATGTTCGCATCGTGACGAATAAAGGAACGTATGAAGCAGCTGGACTCGTGTTGGCGCCCGGCGCCTGGGCTCCTGTGACGTTACGTGCGCTCGGCCTTCCTCTAGACATTCGGCGGCATGTGATGGGCTGGTTCCAGCCGGAATCTCTCAGTGAACAATTCCTCCCGGGATGCTTTCCGATCTACGTCTGGGATGTAGATGGCCGGCAGTGCTTTTATGGTTTTCCAGCAACTGACGGCGCGCAAGGCGGTGTGAAGGTAGCGATGCATAGCGGAGGGGAGAGATGTTCGCCCGCAACTATCTCCCGCGTCATTTCAGATCAAGACGTTGAAGAACTGCGCGACCAACTTAGAACGTTCATTCCATCACTAAACGGCCGTTTGGTGAAAGCAGAGACTTGCATGTACACGCTCACCCCCGACGAGCATTTTATTGTTTCTCTTCATCCGGAATTCCCCCAGATTGCAATAGCTGCCGGTTTTTCCGGTCATGGGTTCAAATTCACCACCGTCATTGGTGAAATTGTTGCCGATCTGATAATGGAGGGCCGTACAGAACACCCGATAGAATTCCTCTCTCCGAATCGCTTCCAAAACGCTAGTGCGCTTCAGTAAAGCAGTCCAAGCCGGTGAGCTTGGATGGCGTTGCCAGCTGGCCAAGAAAGCGTCTGCAGCGTAGGTCGACATGACGCCAGATAACCCATCAGGCCAAGCGTTTAAGCTGGTTGTAAGTTGTTGCTTAGCTTCGGAGGGTGGATGAAAGGCCGGGGGAAAAATGCAGTGTTGGGCCGCGTGCTTCTGTTTTTTTTACTCTCCTGGGGATGACCGGCTGGGCGCCCGCTCAAGACGCTCCTTCGACAACACTGAAACTCAATGGCGGCAAAGAAATCTACCACGCCGCCTGCGTTGCCTGCCACGGTCCGGACGGGAAAGGCATGCCGGACACAACCGTAGGGTTCCAGAAGCCCAAGACATTTCCCGATTTCACGCAATGCGACCAGACCACGCCGGAACTCAACAAAGACTGGAAAGCGACCATCCGCGATGGAGGTGCTGGCCGTGGGTTTTCGAGCATTATGCCGTCCTTCGGCCAAGCGCTGAACTCAAAACAAATCGACGAGGTGGTCCAATATCTGCGCGGGTTCTGCACCGATAAGAGGTGGCCGCGCGGAGAGTTTAATTTGCCTTTGCCGCAGATCGCCGAAAAGGCATTTCCGGAAGACGAGGTCATCATTACGTCGAAGCTCAACGCTAAGCGCACTCCCGGCGTGACGAACGACATCATCTCCGAAAATACCTTCGGAGCTCGAGATCAGCTGGAAGTCGATGTTCCTGTCGACTTCAGCCGGTCGGCGCCCGGACTCTGGCATGGCGGCGTGGGCGACGCCACCATCGGCGTGAAGCATGTGGTGTTTGCAAACCTCAAACGGGCTCCATGCTGAGCGGGTTCGGCGGGTGATTCTCCCGAGTGGAAACACATCGCACGGGTTTGGGTCGGGTGTTACTCAGTGAAGACCTTCGCCGCCTTTGCGCAATTGCTACCGGGCGAAAGCTTCGTGCAACTGCAAGCCGGAACCGGCCAGCCGGTCGATCCATCCAAAGCGCCGCGCTCGCTCTTCTGGCGCTCAGCATTCGGCAAGACCTTTCGCCAGTCTGGCGGCGTTGGACGCATGTGGACGCCGAAGATGTCTCGATCGGTTTTCATTGGCGTGCCAGCATCATGGCCAACTCCTCGCACGATCCCTACTGACAGGCAAGCTCGCGGCGCGAGGTCATCGATCATCCCGAAGCTGCCTGAACTACCTCTAATTTGCTTCTGGGTCGAACCGGCGTAATACGTGTGTCTTGACTGCTGCTAAAATCAACGGGTCCCGTCTTTGTGCACCCCAGCCGTGCAGGTTACTGTCCCCTCCTTCGCCAAGCTCAACCTGGACCTGCGCGTTCTTGGCAAGCGGCCGGACGGCTATCATGAGCTTCGGACCATCTTCCAAACGGTAAGTCTCCGGGATACTCTTTCGATCGAGTTCGATTTTGCGAAACGAACCCAAATTGACCTAAGTAGTTCCATCAACATTGCGGATAACCTGGTAGTTCGTTCGGCAAAAACGGTCTTAGATCACCTCAAGGTCAAGGCTTGGGTTCGTTTCGCACTGACCAAGAGGATTCCCATGGGCGCGGGCTTGGGCGGCGGATCGAGCAATGCCGCAGCAGTGTTAACAGCGCTTCCAGCTCTGGCGGGCCGTCGAATTCCCATGGCCGATTGGGTTCGTCTGGCAGAATCGCTGGGTAGCGACGTTCCTTTTTTCCTGTACGGAGGCACGGCCGTGGGGCTGGGGCGGGGAACTGAACTCTATCCTCTTCCTGATCGACCCACGCAATTCGCGGTAGTGGTGTCTACCGGCATACACGTCTCGACGGCTGATGCCTACCGCGCCCTAAACTTCCCGGTTACGAACTCGTTGACTTCACCGGTCGAGTCCCCTATCCTAGGAGAGTTTCAGACGATCGCCTGGGGCTTGTCCCGTTCAAATTTGGCTAGTTCAGATTTAGGACGGCTTCCGCTAAAAAACGATTTCGAAGGAGCTGTTTTCAAGACCCATCCGGAACTGCCCACCGCCGTGCGAAAGCTGCGGCGATATGGGGCGAAGCCCGCACTGATGACTGGGAGCGGGTCCGCTCTCTTCGGGATTTTCGGCTCCGCGACTGAAGCGCGGGAAGCTGCCGCGCGCTTTCCGGCCGGCACCGCCTTCCCGGTTCGTTTCGTCTCGCGACGGCAGTATCGGAGTTCCTGGTGCCGTGCTTTGGGACCGGCCGCCGCAGCCAGTTGTTTCGTACCGTAAGCGAGGAGCAAGGATGGCGGCGCCTAAAACTGTTCGTGCATTGTTCACCGATTTCAAAATTTTCAGTGGCACCGCGCACCCGGCCTTGACGCGCGAAATCTGCAACGCGCTCGGCTGCCCTCTCGGCGTTGCCATGATTAGGCGCTTCGCGGACGGCGAAACTCATCTGCAAATCCAGGAGAACGTGCGCGGCGCTGACGTGTTTGTCGTCCAGCCTACCTGCACGCCGGTCGATCACCACCTCATGGAATTACTCCTGATGATTGATGCATTTAAGCGCGCCAGCGCAGAACGCATCACTGCGGTGTTACCCTATTATGGGTATGCGAGGCAGGACCGAAAGGATCGGCCGCGCATGCCGATTTCCGCTAAGCTCGTGGCTAGTTTGCTCGAAACGGCAGGAGCCAATCGAGTCTTAGCTCTTGATCTGCACGCCGCTCAGATTCAGGGTTTCTTCGACATTCCAGTCGACAACCTGTTTTCCGCGCCAGTGATGTTTGAGTATTTTGAGGGCCGCTATGATCGGGAAGGTCTGATTGTAGTGTCGCCGGATGCCGGCGGAGTGGAGCGCGCTAGATCCTTCGCCAAGCGGCTGAATGCCCCTTTGGCAATTATTGATAAGCGCCGAACGGATGCGAACGTCGCTGAAGTGATGAACATCATCGGTGACGTTCGAGGTAAGCATTGTTTGATGGTGGACGATCTGGTGGACACGGCGGGTACTTTAGTAAAGGGCGTGGAAGCTCTCTTAGAGCATGGCGCGACGGGCGTATCGGCTTGTGCCACGCATGCGGTCCTGTCGGGGCCGGCGAGTGAACGCATTAGCGCGTCTCCGCTCCAGGAGTTAGTTGTGTCAAATTCCATTCCGCTCACGGAAGAGACGGAGGCGATCGGCAAGATTCGAGTGTTGTCGGTAGGTCCGTTGTTAGCTCGGGCGATTCAATCGATCCATGAAGGCGGATCGATCAGTACGTTGTTTACTTAGGGTGTTTTGAAGGTGCAAGGATGAGGAAAGATATGACGGTCACCGCGGAATCCCGGGATTCACGCGGCAAAAATGAAGCGCGTCGTCTGCGCTCGCATGGATCCATGCCGGCGGTGCTTTACGGCGGTCCTTCTGGCGCGACGGCCGTCGCGGTCAACCCCAAAGAGCTGCCCAGGATTCTAAACAGCAAAACGGGTCACAACACTATTTTCAATCTGAGCGTCACGGGTAAGGAGGACACGCCCGTCATGATCGTGGATTGGCAGTACGATCCCATTAAGGATTCGCTGCTGCACGTTGATCTGAAGCGCATCGACCTCAGCCGGCGAATTACGGTGAAGGTGCCCGTGATCACCCAAGGCGATCCCAAGGGCGTTAAGCTGCAGGGCGGGATACACGAAGTCGTAACCCGTGAAATTGAAATCGAGTGCTTGCCGGATGAGATTCCCGAGCAGTTTGTCGTGGACGTTTCCGAGCTCATGATTGGCCAGAATATTCGGGTGGGCGACATTCCCATGGGTGGATCCATGAAGCTCCTCAGCATCCCAGAGGCGCTCGTCTCACACGTGGTCTCGTTGAAGGCCGAAGAAGCAACGGAAGCGGACACCGGGGGTGCGGCCGCGCCCGGGGCTGAGCCTGAAGTGATTAAGAAGGGCAAGAAGGATGAGGAGGGCGGTGCGGAAGCTGCCGCTCCCAAGAAGAAGTAAGGTCAGGCCTTCTGGTCTCGGGTTTTGTCCCTGGGGCGGCTGCCGGGCCGGCTGATCGAACTGTTTGCATAGCAGGACTCGGTAATCCCGGGAAACGTTATGCGGCAACGCCTCACAACGTTGGATTCTGGGTTGTTGATGAGCTGGCAAAGCGCCACGGGATACACGTCTCTCACGACGAAGGTGGTGCCCTGACGGGAGCCGGTCGAATCGGAAGTACAGATGTTGTCCTGGTTAAGCCGCAGCTCTTCATGAATCATTCGGGTTCGGGAATCAGACCTGTCCTGAAAGCCGGAAGAATGACTTCACGGGATTTGATTGTTGTGCATGATGAACTGGATCTTCCCTGGACTGCGTTGCGGATTAAGAAGAGCGGTTCAGCGGCTGGACACAATGGTGTCAAGTCGATCATTGCCGCCCTGGATACGGACGCATTTACCAGGGTGCGGATTGGGATACGCCCGAATCAGCCACTGGCGGATGCGGCTGAGTATGTTCTCGCTCCTCTGGAGCGGGAATTGAAGGAAAACATGGATGAGGTCGTGTCGTATGCCGCTGACGCGATTGAGTCCGTTGTTGCCGAAGGTGCCGTTATGTCCATGGCGAAATTCAATCGCCGCGCCCGAGGCATTAAAGAAGAGGATGAATGAGGATCTACGAAGAGTTGTTCATCGTTCGCCCGGATGCCACTGAGGAAGAGTTGGATCCGGTCGTCGATCAGTTGAAAAGCGTGATCACCCAAGCGGGCGGCACGGTCGACAAGACCGAAAAGTGGGGAGTTCGCAAGCTCGCTTATCGCGTCTTGAAGTACAACGAGGGGCAGTACATTTTGCTCCAGTTCACGCCTAAGCCCGAAACCGTGAAAGAGATTGAGCGCCGTCTTCGCGTTGCGGATATGGTTATGAAGTTCATGACGGTGCGGATTGATGAGAAGTTGAAGCGCATCGAAAAGCGAAAGAAGGCTCGCGAGAAGCGCGCCGCCCGCAAGCCGCCACCAGCACCGGCGCCGGCTATGGCTGCACCGCTGTTTCCGCCGGAATCTACCGGTTCCGTCCCAGGTGCTCCGGCGCCGGGAGCGCCGGTTCCAGCGGCGCCTGCACCGGCGGCGCCAGCTCCCGAGCCCGCCGAAAATGCGGAGCGCCCGGAATAGCCGGGGAAGGAAGGGTAAACGATCATGGCAGAACAAAGAGGCGGCCGACCTATTGCGGCTTCACAACGTCCCACCGGTGGCGACAAGGCGATCGCAACCGGAAAGAAGCAATACTTCCGGCGCAAGAAAGTTTGCAGATTCTGCGTCGACAAGGTTGACGACATTAACTACAAAGATTCAAAGACGCTCGTCAGCTTCATTTCTGAGCGCGGCAAGATCACTCCGCGCCGTATCTCCGGAGTGTGTACGCCGCACCAGAAGCGGCTCAGCGAAGCCATCAAACAGGCGCGCAACATCGCTCTGATTCCATTCGCATCGCGCGTGTAGGCAGGAGGAACAATCATGGAAGTCATTCTCAGAGAAGATGTCGAAAAGATCGGCGCGCGCGGCGCTGTTGTGAAGGTGGCGGATGGGTATGCACGCAATTTCCTGCTGCCCAAGCGCTTGGCCGTTGCGGCCACTGATGCCAACAGGAAGATAGTTGACCAGGAGCGAGATGCTTATCTGCGGCGCGAGGCCAAGGTGCAAGCAGACGCGCAAGGCCTGGCCCAACTGATGTCGAACGTGACACTCACGTTTCGTCATCGCGTGGGCGAGAACGATCAGCTCTTCGGCTCGGTCACGGCGAAGGACATTGCCGATGCCCTTGAGGCTCAGAAGTTCCACATCGAGCGTCGCCGGGTTCAACTCGACGAGCCGATTCGCACCCTGGGCGAGCACGAGGTGACCATCCGGTTGCACCGCGATGTCTCCACGCCCATCAAAGTAATCGTGGAAGCCGAGTAGCGGCTTTGTTTCTAGATCCCGACAAACTGCTCGATAGCCCCCCGGCCGAGATTCTGGACGCGGCTGCCCGCGGACATCTCGGCCTGGACCATCGATTCCTCCACTCGCTCTTAGATCGCCGGGAGCAGGCACTGCCTGCAGCTGTGACGGCAGCCGCCGGCAATCTGGGCACAGAGATTGTAGATCTCACGCCGGAGCTCATGGCGCTCTTTCGCCACTGGAAGGCTCCGGAAAGCGTTCCCTTTTTTATCAGCTACGTCAAAGAAGATCCGGAGCAGGTGCCGGATGAGGCGATTGAAGCTCTGGTCGAGATTGGTCAGCCTGCGTTGGAGCCTCTGCTGACGCTCTATGGTGAGCTCGACGAGTCTGAGGGCGGCGACGTAGCCTTCGTGCTCGCGCACTTGCGTCTGAAGGACGAACGTATCCTCAAGCTTCTGCTCGATCGCATCGAGTATGATCTTTCGGACACCGCTCTGCTGTTGAGCATCTATGGCGACGCGAGCGCGATACCGGCTCTCGAATCTGCCTTGGCTGAGCTCGACGAAAACGATACGGAGCTGAAGGGGGAAATCAGCGACGCCTTGCGGACGCTCAAAGAGCCGTCCACGCACGCCTTAGAAGCAAGCGAACCTTTAGATATTTGGGACCTGTATCCCGAGGAAGCGGACCTGCCGGTCGATTTGCTCGATGAAGATGAGCGCACGGAACTTCTGGATCACCCCGTCGCTTCCGTTCGCGCTGCCGCAGCCAGTTCGTTCTTCAATCAAGAACTCGATTCCAAGGACCGGAAGAAGCTGCTGGGTCTGGCGCAGCAGGACGATTCAACCGAGGTTCGCGCTCGTTCGTGGGAGGCCTTGATGGGTTCGACCGAAGAGACCGAAGTTGTGGAAGCAATGCTTCAGGCTATGCGCAACCGGGAATTGCGTGTGGAAGAGTGGGGCGGCCTCATGGTTGGCCTGGCGCCCGAAGCGGATCGCAACGAAGTACGTCAAGGCATGCTGGAGCTTTACAACGAGCCCGGCGGCCGGGCGAAAGCTCTTGAAGCGATGTGGCGCTCAGTTCATCCCAGCTTTCGCGACCAATTTGCGAAACATCTCGACGACGCCGATCTCGAGGTGCGGCGCGGGGCGATTTGGGGCGTGGGGTATTACGGCATCCGCAGTGAAGTCGATCGCCTCCGCAAGCTGTTCGATCACGAGGAGCTGCGCTCCGACGCGCTATTCGCTTACGCGCTGGCGATTCCGGCTGAACTGTCTCGCGGCCGCATGAAAGGTCTGTTGGCGCGCATTGAAAAGGATGCCAATGGATTCTCAGAGATGGAAGAACAACTCGTCAAAGCCGCGCTCGACGAACGGTTGATGCTCGCGGGCAAAGAGCCCGTGTTCCTCCAACAGGAGGACTAACGCTTTACTTTACGGCCGTTGTGGAAGACCATGGCGATCTTTTCCGTGTTGTGAATGTCGACCGAAGGATCTGCATCCAGCACCACTAGATCGGCGGCCTTCCCTTCGGAGATGGTCCCCGTTTTTTCATTGATCTGCAGCATCCTGGCATTCACTTCCGTCGCGCTACGCAGTGCCTCCATGGGTGTCATTCCGGCTTCAACCATGAGTTGCAACTCACGGTGCTCCGCCCATCCAGGAATCCGAAATGGATTTGCGCCGGAATCCGTGCCGAAGGCGATTGGGATACCGTTGTCGTGGACTTTCTTGGCGTTCAGCATCGCTGTCTTGAACGCAGCCTGGTGAAGCGGCGTAGTTTGGTCCTGCGCCACCTTCTGCTTATAAGCGGGTGAGTTCAACATCTGCCGTAGAGCCGGGCTCACGGCTTGCCGGAAAAAGGGCGAGTCCATCCATGCCGGATGATCCGCATAGGCGAAGAACGATTCTTCTAACTGCAGGGTAGGGATGTAATAGACGTTCTTCTCTTTCAGCGAGCTGAGTATGGCGGTGTCAGCCTCCTGATCGCGAATGCTGTGCGCCAGGATGTCTACGCCATCTTGGACCAGGCGCTTTGCGTCGTCCAGATAGAACACGTGAGCGGCCGCTTTGAAATGTTGCTTGTGCGCTTCGTCAATCGCGGCAGCATACACCGGCGGGTTCGGCTCCGGCGATTTGTGGAAGTTATCATCCACCCATACCTTGATCACGTTGGGATCTCTCGCAGCCATCTCCTGGACATCTTTGCGAGCCTGCTCAGGAGTCGCCGGACGGTAGACCTGATCGGGGCCCACGTTCACCGCCGGCACTCCCCCCGGTGTTCCGATGCCGCGATCCGCAGTCAGGATCGTCGCGCCGCCGAGCTCGCCTTTCTCCTGCCCAGCCCTGAGCCGGTACAGCAGATCTTTATTCAGTCCCAGCGAAATGATGGTTGTGACGCCATAACGTTCATACTGGGCTAGCTGGCTTTTCACGTTACCGGCGGTATAGTTTCCGGCGCCCGAAGCTGTTCCCTTCGTCAGGCCTAAGTGCGCGTGACCGGCAATCAGGCCCGGCATGACTGTTTTCCCTGATAGCTGAAGTACCGTTGCGTCCTTCGGCCAATTGCGCGTCTTGCCACCAGTAGCGATTTTGTTGATCTTGCCATCGGAGATCAGGATGGAAACATGGTCAAGAGGCGCGGCTCCCGTTCCATCAATGAGCCGCACATCCTGCAAAACGACAGCCATATTGGTGGGCTGCGCTGGAGCGCTGCCCGTCTGTGCAAGTGCTGCCAGCGAGGAGAGAGCGAGAACCGCGAGTGTAGATAATTTCACGACGTATATATTCTGCTAAGCGGGTTTAGCTTGGACCCTGTCTTCGACCGCAGGCGAGTTTAGGTTGCTATGCGTTCTGCCGTAGAGAAAATAGACAAACAGTCCGATGACCATCCAACAGAGCGCGGTGAGCTGAGTATGAATATCGAGCGAGACAATCATCCCGCCACAAACAATCATCCCAAGAATCGGGACAAGCGGAACAAGCGGTGTTCTGAAGGGACGTGCGAGTTCTGGTTGTAAGTGGCGCATAATCCACACGCCGATACAAACCAGAACGAAGGCAAACAACGTCCCAATTGAGGTTAGATCGCCCGCGAGCGAACCGGGAATAAAGCCCGCGAACGCACCCACAAAGAAGAACAGCACGATGTTGCACTTGTAAGGCGTGCGGAATTTGGGGTGGACATCCGAAAAGAGCTTCGGCAGCAAGCCGTCATTCGCCATGGAGAAGAAAACGCGGCTTTGTCCCAATAACATGACCAGAATGACGGATGAGAAGCCCATGAGAATGGCTACGCTAATGGCTGTACCGAGCCATTCGTAGCCCGGCATGTAGTGCTGAACCGCATAGGCCACGGAGGCCTCTTTGCCGGCAAACTTGAACTCTTTCCAGTTACATACGCCCGTCAAGACATAACCAAAGACGATGTACAGGACGGTGCAGACCGCCAGAGAACCCAGGATTCCTTTAGGCATGTCACGGCCGGGGTCCTTGGCTTCCTGCGCCGCCGTAGAAACTGCATCGAACCCGATGAAGGCGAAGAATACAATCCCCGCCCCGCCGAGCACGCCACCCCAACCGTGCTTAAAGAAGTTCTCATGGCCGGGAATGGTTGCGGGCACCAGATAGGGATGCAGATTGGCAGGGTTTATAAACTGCCACCCAACCACGACGAAAGCAATCACGATGGCGACTTTGATAGCGACGATGATGGAGTTCACGCTAGCCGACTCTTCTGTACCTTTGATCAGCAGAAG
>CAXUCT010000058.1:0-8059 GCA_964249415.1 uncultured Bryobacteraceae bacterium
CCTTTGATCAGCAGAAGTGTTAGCAGAGCCAGAATGAATAAAGCCGGTGCATTGAACATTCCGTGAACACCGCTGAGAGAAGTCTCCATAGGCGAGTGGCACCATTGGTATGGAATGCGCCCGCCCATCAGATTGTTGAGGTATTCGCTCCATCCAATCGAGACAGTGGCGGCGCCGAGGGCGTACTCGAGCACTAACGCCCATCCGATGATCCAAGCGACGAACTCGCCCATGGTCGTGTAGGCGTAAGTGTATGCGCTGCCGGCAATCGGAATCATGGCCGCGAACTCGGCGTAACACAAGCCCGCGAAAGCGCATCCCGTCGCAGCCACGATGAAGGAGAGCGTGACCGCGGCGCCGGCCGCTTCGGCGGATGCAGCGGCGGTTCGTATGAACAGGCCTGCCCCGATGATTGCCCCCACCCCTAGCGCCACCAGACTTCTTGCCGTCAGAGTGCGTTTCAGGCCGCTGTGAGCAGCCTGTGCGAGCAGTGCCGAGAGGGGCTTCCTTCGGGTGAGGTCCATAAAGTTAACGTTAGGCTAACAGAGAGTAAGGCAGCGTGCAATCCAAACGGGTGATAGACGTTATTGCTTGCGCGCCGTAAATCATTAGCCAAACAGCGCACCGATATCGCGGCTGCCGTGCACCACATGGAGAATGAGCACAGCACCTTCACTATCAATACGATGGATGATGGTATAGTCACCAGCCGGAAAGCTCCGCAAACCGGGGCCTAAGTCGTCATCACGACGCCGCCCCATGTACGGTTGCTGCGCGAGCGACCAGAAACGCGCTGCAATAGTGTCTACTACACGGGTCGCAATCTCGATACTGCCGCTTTCACAGGCTAGATGAACCCAAATACCGTCCAGTTCTGTTTCTGCTTCAGGCGAAAGACGGAATTCGGCCATTAACGCTTGGCGTTCTCAACGTTAAGCTTCGCCAGGCCGCGCCGCTTCACATCGTCGGTAAGTTCGGTGACTTGCTCGGGCGTTGTAACGATACGGCCTTCGCCTCGGGCAAGGGAAGCTTCGGCCGCACTGACCGAAATCAAAATCTCATGCCGCCGCCGTTCGCGCTCTTCCCAGAGGGAGAGGGCTTCCTGAACCGCATCTTCTTCACCGTGGAGCCGACCCGTCTTGATGGCTTGACGCACAAACGCTTTTTGATCGGGAGTGAGCTGCACTTCCATGCTCCAAGAGTAGGAACACGCGTCGCCTGTGTCAAGCGCCCGACGCAGGAGGTAAATCAGTCGTAGCGCAGCGCGACCATCGGGTCAACCCGCATGGCGCACGGCGTGCAGGAAGCTAGCAGGCAAACAGGGCTACCGAACCCAACAGCGTGATGACGGCGATGTACGTCAGTGGGGCCGAAGACAACAAATTTGCCGACCATATCGGCCGCTGCAATGGTGGCCGCCACGCCTACCAGTATGCCGATTCCGACGGCCGATGGGATCTTGACCGTGCCATAGTTTTTCGGCCATCCTGGCTGACGATTGCCGTAAATGGGACGTCAGCTGTATCCGTGTTTGTAAATGCGCCGCGCCGGACGCGAAGTTCGGGAAATGCTTCGAGTGTCAGATCCTTGTCGCTCTCGGGATGATCTCGAGAGATCCCCCGGGCAGCTACGTCCAACACCGCTTGTGTCTGCCGGAGACTTTGCCCCAATTCAGCAAGGCCCAAGGGAATATAGGCCTGCATGTTGTAAGCACTTCAGTCGGCAAAGCTGGTTGAAGCGCGTAAGCTCTGAACGCTGTACCCCCGGCGTGCCGGGCAATTGGCCCATTTAAGGCGGCCGCTATTCGAGTTTGGGAATAGCGTTCCCATAGAGTGAAAGCAATGGGTTTTGGCGCGAGCTGGCGTGATTATCACGAGTCCACTAAGCACAGCACTGACTCGCTGAGGCGAGCGCAGCGCGGTCTCGACTGGGCGAACATGCCCGATCCGTTCCGCCATTACGACGGTGTACCGGTGTTGGATCTGCCGGCAGACCCGCCCGCGCTTGACACACCGGTGCTCGATGTCCTCCAGGGCGCTTGCGGCCATTCGTCTGCCGCCGACGGTGCAACGTTTCTCTCGCAACTCTTGTTTTACTCGGCCGCGATTAGCGCCTCGAAGCGCGTTCCCTCTACCGGCCACCGTTACGCATTGCGGGTGAACCCGTCTTCCGGCAACCTGCACCCAACCGAATTTCATTTCTTCACGCGCGGGTTGAAGGACTGGCCCGACGGGCTGTATCATTACCGCCCCTCGTCGCACATGGCGGAGCAGCGCGCGCTTGGGGCGTGCGCCGCGAAGCTGGCCGGTGGTTCCGCCCCCATCGTCTTTGTCTTGACTAGCATCGCTTGGCGAGAGGCATGGAAGTACCGTGAGCGGGCGTATCGATACTGCTTACACGACATAGGTCACGCCTCCGAATCATTGGCGTTAGCTGCGCGAGCGATGGGCTGCAATAGCTTCGCGGTGGGAAATTTCAGCGACGACGAGGTGGTGGCGGCATGCGGCCTCAGTGAAGATGAGTGGCCCATGTTGCTGATCGCGATTAACGGCAGCTCTGTTCCGAACCTGTTTGGCTGGGCGGCCACGCCAACCGGCTTTCGAGCCAAACAATCGATTACGCCTCCGTGCGAGCTATTCACGATTTGACAAAGCTCCGGAGCAGCGAAGAAGCCGCGATCTTCGCGGGCGGCCAGCCCCTGATCAGCCATGGCGAGATCAAGCTACCTTTGTCCGCTTCATCGACCCGCAGCTTCGGTGAAACCGTGCGGATGCGACGGTCCGCGCTAGACTTTTTGGGTGGTTCGCTTTCCATATCGTTCGCGCAGCTCTCGGCTCTGCTTCGTGTTGCCACTCGGCCGTTTTCGGCTGACTTCGCAAGGACATCCTTCATCCACCTCTACCTTTACGTTCATTGCGTGGAAGGGCTGGAATCCGGTGTGTACAGGTTTTGGCCCCAAAGCAGCGAGTTAGAGAAGATCAAGAGCGGTGACCAGCGCGTCGCGGCTGCAGCGCTCAGTCTTGGTCAACAATTGGCGGGCAATGCCTCCGTAGCCTTCTCCATGATCGGCGATCTCCAACGTGCTGTCGGAGCTTACGGGCAACGAGCTTATCGTTATGTGCATTTCGAGGCTGGCGCCATCGGCCAACGCCTCTATTTGGCTGCCCAAGCGCTTGGTCTAGCCGCTACGGGCATCGGGCCATTCTATGACGATGAGGTGCATCGCTATTTGAATGTGGATGCCGCACAGCATCAGGTTGTGTACCATTTTGCGGTGGGTTACCCGGCCCTGGATCCACGTCTCTCCGCGCAAGACGAAAGCTGAGGAGCTGCATGATAGGTCTATTGGTACACACGGCGACAATCACTTCATTGTGCGAGGGCCGCTGCCGGATCGAAAAACGGCGCTTTCACTGGTTCGACATTGGTCGCTCATTCAGATTGGAGCGATAACTCCCACTGCACTAGACAGCTGGCGCATCAGCACGGAAGAGTTCAGAGAGAACGTGGAATGGGCTGTTATCGTTCCTGGAGATGCCGAGGAATCGCCCGCAGTGGTGAAGTTACTCACGGAGCTGGCAGCACGCGGAGTTGCTATTCACACTTCATGACCAGGAGCGTCATGTCATCGTGTTGCGGGGCAGCCGCTGTGAACTCGTCGGCGGCCGCGAAAATTGTTTTCACAATTTCGTCGGCAGACGACCCCGATAACAATTGGGCTGCTGCGACCATGCGGTCTTCGCCCCACTCTTCTTCATTCACCGTCATCGCTTCGCTGATTCCATCGGTGTAAGCGATGAGAAGATCTCCCCCTTCTAAGATGGCCGACTGCGCTTCATAAACTGCATTCGGCAGTAAGCCTACCACCAAGCCGCCGGCTTCGAGCGTCGAAATAGTCCCACCGGCTCTCACCAGAATGGGTGCGTTATGGCCAGCATTGACGTATTGAAGTTCGCGGGTGAGCGGGTGGTACGCCGCAAAGAAAAAGGTGGCGTAGCGGTTGCTGGCAGAGGCTTCATAGACTAGACGATTGATCTTATGCATCATATGGGCCAGATTTCCTGGACCGTCGACAGTCATGCCGCGCAGCGAGGCGCGTAAGCTGGCCATCAGTAACGCCGCCGAGATGCCTTTGCCCGAAACATCGCCGATGGCGAATCCCAGCCGACCGTCTTCTAACTCGATCAAGTCGTAATAGTCGCCGCCAACGGCTAGCGCCGGACGGCACATCCCCGCGAGACTAACACCGGCGACTTGCGGAATACGCTGCGGAAACAGCCGCTGCTGGACTTCGCGCGCGATCTCGATCTCGCGATGGAGTCGTTCCCGCTGCGCGGCTTCGCTCGCAAGTGACTCGGCAAGCTCGGTCACTTCAAGCGCTAACCCGGTTTGCGCTGCAACGGACTGTAGGATGCGCAGGTCAGTCGGTGTATAAGACTCCTCGGACCTTTTAGGCCCGAGCGCCATTACGCCCATAAGACCTTCACGGCCCGGCAATGGTAAGAGCAGTTCGGCGTTCACCTGCCGGAGAACATCGCGTTCCTGCGGGCTCGCTTCCGTGAACCAGGGTTCGGGCCTGTCGGAATAAACGGTAGCTGGCCGGTTTGTTCGCACCAGGTTTTTAACCGTTGCAGACGACTCTGAAAGCAGTATCGGGCCTGCGACATCGATACCAATCGCCTGCTGCAAATGGAAGGCCGGACTGGCGCGCAGCCAAACCGCCATTTGCGGAACGTGGAGAACTTCTGAGATGCGATGAAGCACGGTGTCTATAAGAGGTCCCTTGTCCGTGAACCCGCGTGCCTGCTCTGAGAGATCGCTCAACACAACCTCGCTGTTGTAAGCTTCGCGAAAGAACTTCCGATCCAGCCAGCGCTGCATGCGTTTACTGCCACTATCGCGCCTGACGAACAAAGCAAAAAGAACGCCGACCAGCGCGGCGAGCAAGACCAGATTGAGAAATTCATGCTGTTTGCGCTGGAACATCGGCAGGATGAAACGGAACACCAGGAAAGCGGCCAGCCCGATTTCAAGTATGAGGATGGTTGCGCGGGCCACCAGATACTTGGTTCCCATCCGTAGCAGGATGCGGACGTCCATAGCGCGCTGGACGATGACGACGTACGCGAGCGTAAGCGGAAAAAGAGCGACGAACGGGATCAAAGCCTCGAACCAGTCGCCGTGATGTGGATCAATACCGAATCGGGGGCCTAGGCCGAAGATGATAAGCAGTGGACCGAGCGATAAGCCGCTGCCAATGGTCAGAATACGCAAGCGGCGGCGCGCATCCGGCGTAGACGCAGAGCGCAACTTGTCGAACAGGGCGATGAGGAAGAGGACGATGCAGATTGCCTCAAGCGCGCCGTTAATTCGTTCCGCCCAGAGTTGTGCCAGCTTGAACGAACTTAGATCTCGCACGTCAAACAATAGCGCGCCAACAACCCACAGATCGAATATCCCGCAGCTGAGTGCTGCCGCGAGAATGGACCACTTCATCCAGGGCCAGCGCCGGTCCATTCGCCAGCGCTCCGGAAAATAGAAGCCGAACCAGAGGAGAGCGATGTAGGCGAAGCTTTGAATCATGATGTTCCAGGCGCCGAAGAGGAGGAACCACGGATTAGGCCAAAAGGTCCAATCGAGGTTGCCGAAGGCGGTCTCTGGAAAGGCGAGAAGAAGCAAGACCAGCCAGGCATTCAAATCGCGCGGACGGGCCGCTACTACCCAGTAGCCGACCAGCAGCCCTAGTAAAGGAATGACCAATACGGGCGTAAGAAAAGCGATGAAGCCGCCAGTTGTGAAATTGGGACGTTCGCGCGAATGCAGGCGGATGCTGGCGTCTTGACGTGCTCCTGAAAGTCTACGGACGCGCACACGCAGTTCTTCACCCGGTTTCGCGTCCCTCAGCAGGTCCGTGATTTGAGCTTCGCCCGTATAGGTGGCTCTATTTACGCTCAGCAGAGTGTCCCCGTTCGCCAAACCGGCCACTTGCGCTTCCTTCTCGACCCGCGTCAGTGTCTGGCCATCCTCACTCTCGTCAAAAGGCGCGCGAACGTATTGGCCGCTGTGAAAGAACTCTTCGCGAAGCGCAGCGGCGCCGGCGATGTAATATCCCATGCTGATAACGGCAATTAAGATAAGCAGGAGATATAAAGGCTTGGCGGATTTAAGCCCCATAAGAGAGACCGTTGTTGCCCTTGATTTCTGGATTCATCTGTTCTCCTCAGCACCCAGCAGGTTAGGATAAAGCTAGCTAATCTAGATTCTATCTTTGAAGGAACTTTATGGAATGGCGGCTGGCCGAGGCTAAAAATCGCTTCAGTGAACTGGTCAATCGGGCTCTCATAGAAGGACCGCAGCGCGTGGTGCGGCGTGATGACGCCGTTATTGTTATTGCACAGCGCGACTATGACAAGTTAGCTGGGACACGTGCTGATTTCAAGGAATTTCTTCTGGGCAAGGGGCCGAGTCTGGAGGGACTAGACACGGCGCGTGATCGTTCGCCTGTGCGTGACGTTCAGTTATGAGGGCCTTGCTGGATACATGCGTATTGTCAGAACTGCGGCGCCCCAACGCTAACGCGGACGTGCGTCGCGCTGTCGAGGCGTTCGACAGTGACAGCCTCTTCATAAGCGTGTTGTCGATCGGCGAAATTGCCAAAGGAGTTGCGCTTTTGCCCGACGGACGGCGGAAACGTGCGTTGCATACATGGCTTCACAGCTTGGAACGCTTCTATGGCGACCATCTGCTTCCCGTCGATTTGGAAATCAGCCGGATCTGGGGTGAATTGAGCGCCGCCGCCCAGCAATCGGGGCGAACGGTGCCCGTGAGCGACGGACTAATCGCGGCCACCGCCCGCCGTCACGGCCTTCACGTTATAACCCGAAACACCGGCGATTTTGAACGGACCGGGGTTATGTTAATGAATCCATGGCCGCCTCATAAGACATGAGCCGCAATCCATAGCTTTCCGATGTCGACGGAGCTGATTCCCTGGCCCGCAAACGCTACCTTGGATACGGATGCTCATTTTAGCTTCGGCCTCGCCGCGGCGGCACGAACTTCTGCTCGCGGCGGGACTAGAACACATTGTCCGGCCCAGCCATATCCCGGAAGATCGTCACCAGGGCGAGTCTCCCAGCGGTTTTGTCCGGCGAATGGCGCAAGAAAAGGCGGAGGCGACTGCCCGGGAGCCCCAGGACATCGTGCTGGCAGCCGATACGGTGGTGGCGATCGGGGACCAGGTACTTGGAAAACCGACGGATGACCCGAATGCCGCTCAAATGCTGCGTTTACTAGCAGGACGTGATCACTGGGTGCACACGGGAATTTGTATTCTGTCCAACACACGCAAGATCGTAGATGCAGCCAGTACCAGAGTGTCCTTCCTGCCGCTCACGGAAGAAGAGATTCAGGAGTACACTCGAAGCGGAGAGCCGAGAGACAAAGCGGGAGCTTACGCCATTCAGGGACGCGCGTCTAAATTCGTCCGTTCTCTGGAGGGGTGCTATCACAACGTGGTTGGTTTGCCAATTTCGCTTGTCTACGGTCACTTGAAGTCCCTATGAAGCAGTTGTGGTTTGCGGCGGCGACGGCTGCGTTGGCTTTGCTGGTTCTGCGTGGACAGCCACAGGCGCCCGGGGCGGAATGGCGGGGTCAGGGCATCCTGTATCTCGATCACTCGCTGAACGCGCGGCTCCATCCGGTTCCCGTGCAGGCCGTGCACCTGGGGGAAGGGTTCTGGAGTTCCCGCCGCTGGGTCACGACTGAGCGCAGCTTGCCGGCTCTGCTCGATTTGCTCGAAGAGCATGGCGTGGTGGACAATTTTCGTCGGTTGTCCGGCCGCAGGAATTTGCCGCGCCGAGGTCCGCTGTATACGGATTCAGATATTTATAAGTGGATCGAGGCCGCATCCTGGGCCATTGCTTCGAATGAGACTCCTGAGACTAGCAAACAGAAGCTGCGCGGCGAAATTGATTCCATCGCTTCCGACATCGTGGCGGCGCAGGAGCCGACCGGTTACTTAAACACGTATTGGGTGGCCGACAAAGCGCACCTGCGA
>CAXUCT010000058.1:8069-14879 GCA_964249415.1 uncultured Bryobacteraceae bacterium
CAGGCGGCCATTGCGTATTACCGCGCCACGGGAAACCGGGTGCTGCTGGATGCGGCAATCCGTTTCGCTGATTACGTGGTCGAAAATTTCGGACCCGCCAAGCGGCCGTTCGTGACGGGGCACCCGGAGCTGGAAATGGCGCTGGTGGAGCTGTACCGCACGACCGGCCAAGCGAAATACCTGGAATTTACCCGCTATCTGTTCAGCGGCGTAGAGCGCGACCGGCTGAAGCTGAAGGATTCGGACGTGAAATATACGTTCAGCGGAAGTCCTTTCACGTCGCGGACCCTCTTTGAAGGGCATGCTGTCCGTGCGCTTTACGCCGCGTCGGGGGCCACCGACTATTTCACGGAAGCGGGCGACCCGGCCTATAAGAGAACGCTTGATCTACTTTGGACCGACCTCACGATGCGCAAGATGTATGTCACCGGCGGGGTGGGGTCGCGCTCGGCAGGCGAAAGCTTCGGAGATCCCTATGAGTTGCCGAGCGACCAGGCTTATGCCGAGACCTGTGCGGCGGTAGCCAATGTCATGTGGAACTTCCGGCTGCTCGCTTTGACAGGGGACGCGCGCTACGCCGACATGCTTGAGCGCGCTCTGTATAACGGCGCTAACTCCGGGATGTCGCTTTCGGGCACGATGTACTGTTACCGTAATCCGCTGGCATCAAATGGCGAGAAGCTTCGCAGTGCCTGGTACGACACAACTTGCTGCCCGCCGAATATCGAGCGCCTGTTTGAATCTCTGCCCGGTTATTTCTACGCGCTCAGCCGCGACGGCGTGTATGTAAATCTATACGGCAATTCGGAACTGGATTGGCATCTGGAGGATGGGAGCGGGCTGAAGATTACGCAAGTGACCAACTATCCCTGGAGCGGCGACATCCGGCTGACCGTCGCGCCGGAGCGCCCCTCTGAGTTTGCCGTCTACGTGCGTTGGCCGTCCTGGGCGCCCTCCGTAGACGTGCAGGTAAACGGGCAGCCCTTCGGCACGGGAACTGCCGTGCGCGGAGCATACGTTCCAATTTCAAGGAACTGGAGCCCTGGCGATGTCGTATCTATTTCTTTCCCCATGCAGCCGACGCCGCTAGTATCGAACCCGCGGGTGGCTGACACATATGGGCGGGTGGCGATGGGGCGAGGTCCGCTCGTCTACGCGTTGGAACAGATGGACCAAAATGGGACGGCATTAGGTGACATCTTTGTACGTCCGAGCGGTCCGATGACAGCGGAATCGCGAAAAGACCTCCTGGGAGGGGTAACGGTCTTAAAGGTCTCGGGTCAGGCAGCCGAAAGAGCACTAGGGGAGGAGCCGCTCTATCAGCCGCTGGCGACCGCGCTAGCCCATACCAAACGTCCTCTAACGTTAACCTTTATTCCTTACTACGCCATGGGCAACCGGGAGCCTACGCCGATGGAGGTGTGGGTGCCGATTTCAAAGTTCGATGCGCCCTCGGCACCGTTGGCGGCTTCGCTTTCGGACCGGCGCTCTGATACCAAGTAAGCATTCCGAAACGAAGTAGGGTGTACCAGGTGCTTCAAACGAGGCGCAAAAGTGTGTAAACTCAAGGATATCCGCTCGAAAAGTCTCTCACGAAAGCCATGCGAAGTCTCCATTTGCCAGTGTCATCTACCGCTGCAGCAACCGTCCTGCTGATTGGCTGGCCCCTTCTGTCCGGGGCGCGTCAGAATCAGAATCAGACAACGCCTCCGGCCGCCACGCCCGAGGTGCAGAATCAAGCGCCTTTGAACCCGGCTCCGCAGAATCCGGCGCCTATGAACCCAACGCCCATGACGCCGTCGAAGCCATCCCAAGGGGCGGTTCCAACCGCAGGCGGCGCCCCGGTGGACTCGGGCACCTACAAAGTGGGGCCCGCGGACGTTTTGCTCATTCGCGTTTGGAATGAGCCTGCCTTTACGGGCCCGGTAGCGGTGAACGAGGGCGGAAAGATTACTTTACCGTTGCTTGGAGAACAAGATGCGGCAGGGAAAACGCCGCTGGAGATTCAGGGCGAGCTAGCCGAAGCGTTGAAGAAGTTTGTGGTGCGGCCGTTGGTCACAGTTACGGTTCAGGAAGTGGGAAGCAAGAGGTATTTCATGGACGGCCTGATTGGCCGTCCGGGTGAATATGCCTTGGTAGTGCCCACTACTATTCTTGAAGCCATTAGCCGGGCGGGCGGTCCGGGCGACTTTGCGGGCCTGAAGAAGATCTATGTGCTTCGTGGAGATAAGCGGATCTATTTCAATTACAAAGACGTAATGCACGGCAAGCACATGGAGCAGAACATTAAGCTGGAACCGGGCGACCACATTGTCATCCCGGGAGGATTTTAAGCAGGACTCTTAACTTATGTTGGACAGCCTTACCGTACCTCGTCGCGCATTTGATTTTGAAGATTACATCGATATTTTAAGGCGGAATTTTAGCTGGATTATTGCGCCTGCTTTCTTAGGCCTTGTTATCTCAACCGTCACCGCGTACATGATGCAGGATACATATTACTCGTCCGCGCTGATTCGCGTCACTCCACAGCAGATTTCGCCCGAGGTTTTCGCGCCCATGGCCAGTCAGGATGTAGCGGACCGCATTAACACCATGGCCCAGACGATTGAGAGCCGCAATACGCTGTCCGGAATCATCACCGCCGACGGCCTATACAAGAAGGAATTACAAAAAGAGCCGCTCGAAGACGTGATCGAGAAAATGAAGAAGTCGATCAATATTTCGGCAGTCGGCGGTACTTCAGCGGGTAACCGCTATTTGCCGTCCATGCAGGTAGGCTTTTCCTACTCTGATCCTTATACGGCGAAGAAGGTGTGCGAGGATCTGGTTTCTCAGTTCATGAATCTGAGCTCCACGACCGAAACCACGAGCAAGGAAAACGTGCAGAGCTTCATCACCGACGAGATGAGTCAGGCGCAGCGTGACTTGGACGGGTTGGAGCAAAAGCTGACTGAGTTCCGGGCTAAGAATGCGGGTCATCTACCGGAAGAGATGCAGTTGAACATGCAGCAGATGAATGCGTTGAGCACGCGGGTTGAATCCTTAACTGAGCAGGCAAACCGGAACAGCGAGCAACGCATGATGCTCGAACAGGAATTGCGCATTGCTAAAGACCGCGCCTCCGCGCTGCATTCTCCGCAAGCGCAGGCGCAAAACGTGAAAGTCGCCGCATTGGACAACCAGATCGAGTCGCTTGAAAACAACATCGCGGCTATGCGAGAGCGCTATACGGAAGATTACCCCGATCTCCAGGCCGCCAAAGATCAGCTGGCCTTCTTAAAGCGCCAACGCGAAACCGCTGCCAAGGAAAAACCTACTCGGAGTGATACGTCAGCGGAGAGTGCGTTTGTGGGCCGGGAACGCCAGGACATCCAGGACGGTGTCGATCGATTGCAGACGCAACTGAAGGCAAATGCTATGGACGGGAAGCTCATCAATGCCGATATGTCAGGTGCTAATGCGGCGCTCCGGACGTATGAAGGCCGCGCTCAGGGCATTCCCGCCGGCGATAAAGAGTATGAAGATCTTCTTCGGGATCGTGATCTTGCAAGACAGCGCTACATCGACCTTAAAGTGAAATCCGAGAAGTCAGGCGTTTCCATCGACATGTCACGGCGCAAACAGGGTGAAACACTGGAGCTGCTCGACGCCGCTTCACTGCCTGCTTCGCCCGTCGCCCCGAAGCGGCAAACGATTGTGCCTGTGGGCGCCGCCATTGGGCTGCTCGTCGGTCTCGTTCTGGTCGCGATCCGTGAAGTGAAAAATACCTCCCTGAAGAATCTGAAGGACGCCCGGCTCTATACGCAACTGTCAATTCTCGGCAGCATAACCCTGCTAGAGAACGACATCGTCGTGCAGCGCCGCAAGCAGGTGATGTGGGTGGGTTGGGCCACCGCCACCCTGGCCGGATTGGCTGTCATGGCAGGTTCCGTAGCCCACTACTACTTGTCGAAGGGACATTAACAATGAGTCGCGTTCATGATGCGTTACGTAAGGCAGCGCAAGAAAAGACTGAGTTCCCGAGACCATCCACCCGGGTGCTAGTCGCGCCTCCTGGAGTGGATGTGAGCCGTCCGGCGATCGAAACGCCTACTGCGCGAGACGGCGGAGTGCAAACCGCCGTTCTCGATGGAGCTGCGGAAATCGACGAGTTGGAAGATGTCATACGGAATGCGCAAGCGATTCCGTACCGTCCCATGAAAGACGCGCTGCTGGTGGATCCAAGCAATCCACGCGAGGCCCCGGCGGAGGAGTTTCGCACGCTTCGAACTCGTCTGAACCATATGCAGACCATCCAGCCGCTGCATACCGTGGTTGTAACGAGTGCTTCGCCGGCCGAAGGCAAGTCATTCACGGCGACCAATTTGGCAGTGACACAGTCTCAGTTGACGGACAAGCGCGTGTTGCTGGCCGATTTTGATTTTCGTAGGCCGACCGTCGACAAGACGTTCCAAATCCCTTGTTCACCAGGCATTACGGACTTCCTGCTTGGCAAAGCTCGATTGAGCGACATCGTTCGCAAAGTGGGTGACACTCAACTCTACGTCATGACTGCGGGCGAGCCGGTGACCAATCCTCTGGAACTTCTAAATCTAAAAGAGTGCAGGGCATTGATTGATGGGCTGCGTCATCACTTCGACTGGGTAATTCTGGATAGCCCTCCGTTGCTGTTCGCAGCCGACGGAAACCTTCTTTCCACCATGTGTGATGGAACTATCCTCGTGGTGCGTATCGGAACAACTACGTTCGATTCTGTCACGCGCGCGCTTCAATCGTTATGCGAAAACAACGTACTTGGCGTGGTGGTCAACGGCGCACGCCGTGGGGAGCTCTACAGTAAGTACAGCTATTATCACGATTACTACTACGCCCCGGAAGCGGAGGAGCAGTCCACCGAAGCTGACGTGAGCGAAGAAGAAGCCATGGCGCAAAGCAAGCCCTGATCGGCCGCCTAGTGAACTTGCGGATCCATACGCGCCTAAGCTGAACCAGTTGTAACGCCGACCATTTGAAAGACCTGCGGCTAGAAGCCGCTAGATGGCCCTCCTCTTCGTAAACCAGCAGCCCTAGCGTTTGTGGTCGCTCGAAAGTCGGATCACGGTCAGGCCCTTAGCATGGGAGGCTGCAATCAAGCAGCAGCCGCCTGCGATGGTTTAGAATACAGACAACAGGCTAAAAATGTCCTTTGAGTGGTGGTTCTTCCGCATAATTTGGACTTTAAACGTGCTGAACACGGTGCTTTTAATTCGGCGCTGGCGGCATCAACGACGCGGGATCAACGGCCCAGAACAGATCACTCAATTACACCTGTTACACCGAACCATTGCAGCGCGCTGCGGAACTCTTAATCCGGCGTAGCCAGTGTCACCACGGTAGCTCCCCAACCGCCCGCTTCTGCAGGAGCGTCACTGAAGTGGATGACGTATGCGGTGCGGTTTAGAACGGAGCGCACTACTTCTCGCTGCACTCCAATCCCTCGCCCATGAATAATGCGTAGAGCTTTATAACCTAACCGGCGGGCTTCTTCTAAGTACGCCTCAGTTGCAACGCGAACGTCGCGCGGAGCAATCGTGTGTAAATCGAAGACGTCGGTAATTTCGATTTCAACTGGATACCCTTCGTCCACAGAGCTACCACCGCTCGCAAGCAGAGACCCAGGCTTAGAAGCCTGGAAATCTGGATCCTAATGTACGCCGCTGAGGCGCCGGTGTCTGGCTGCCCTCCGTGAGCGTCGCTCGAGGCGGCGTGTTCGCAAAATCCAGCTCGCCCGGCTGGAAGGTCAGCGAACGATCCAGCACCATCTCCACGGATGATCCCTTCAGAAGAGTTGCTTCCGGACCACGCGTCATCAGCACCGCAGCCATGCCTGCGGCGGCTCCCGCTCCAAGCCCAATCAGTGTGCCGCCGACCGGATGGCCGCTGATGCTGCCGGCGATTGCTCCGACACCCGCGCCTTCCGCCGTCGTCGTCATAACAGTATCGGCATCTCCTGTCTTGTCGCTGGGGCCTTTAATCGTGCTTCGCTCCCGGTTGAGGTCCTGTTCAGAGCGGCCGTCCAATGCACTAAGGTCAGATCGGAAATTGCGGCTCACGCCGTTGGGCAGAGTCAGGGAGTCGAAGCGCACCTGTAGCTCGCCCCGACCTTTTACTCGACCCGCCCGCTTCACCGATGTGATTGTTCCCGTTACCCAACTGCCTTGTGGAATGACGATGTGGTTCACCGCGCTTATCGGAAAGGCGGTCTCCAGGTAGATGCGATCCCCGATCTGAGCTTGTTTGGTGCTGACACTGTTGATCATATTCAGCAGCACGCGTGTGCCCGGAAGAACTGTGTAGCCAGCCCTACTGGAATTTGGCTCTTCTCTCTGCTTCAAACCGCTCTGCTGCCCAGATACAGCCGGGCTGCCTGCGGCCGAGGCCGATGGCGGTGCTTGCGAGTTTTGCGTACCGGCCGGCGTTGCCATAACAGGCGAATTCAGCGGGGATGGTTCGTTCTGTGCAAAGAGCGTGAGACCGCCGCCTAGGAAGGAAAGAAACACGAGGTGTTTACGCATGCGAGGCACTCCCTCCGTCCAGTCTAGCCGGAAATAGCAGCTTTGTGCTAACCGGATGCGGCCGCAGCGACGACCGTTCCCGAATGCTTGCGGTACTGAGCTGCAATACCTCTGGCTTTTTTAAAGATGGTGCTCAACGGCAACGATCGCAGCTCATCCAACGACACCCATCGGCAGGCACCTATACCGGCCGGTGCCCGCGCCTCCCTCACGTCAAACCGATAATCATGAAACGTAATGCCGTGTCGAAAGG
>CAXUCT010000059.1:0-14803 GCA_964249415.1 uncultured Bryobacteraceae bacterium
ACGCAATACCTTGCTCCAAGCTGAATTACCACCGGGGAGGGTCTTAACACGCGAATCGTTGAAACAGGCGTGATTTGAGCCGAGATAGACCGGGAACGGGCAGTCGGCCCAGAATCGCCAAAATAGCTTGAAGAAGGGTGTCCAGAGATCGCGGTAAGCGTCACAGGACATCACCATGATCGCGCCGGACGGAATCACAAAGAACTGCGACGCGGCGGAATCCAGCTTGCGTGAAACAGCGTCAGGCATACGAGGGATCGGATCCAATTACGAAGGGATTTAATTTCCGGGATCTCATGACAAAGTAAATGCCTAGGGCTGCCGCCGCTTGTGAAATCACAACTGCGAATGCCATGCCGCGCGCGCCTGACCCCGGCGCCAACCAGGTTGCGAGAAGAACGTTCAAAACAAGAGCGACCAGCGTGACGTTGCGAAAGGACTTCTCAAGACCTAACGAGAGAAGCCACTGGAAACCGAGTACATAGGTCCAGGCGATCATTGGCGCGCGCAAGCTCAAAATCCTCAGTACATCGGCAGAAGGCGAGAAGCTTGGCCCAAGGATAATACGGACAATTACCGGAGATCCGAACCACATGATGCTCCCAAGAACCAAACCGACGGCAACCATGGCATACAGGGAAAGCACCGTTAAGCGTGCCGCTTTAGGCATGGAAGTCTTGGCGAGACCCGCGGCGCGCGGGTAGAGCGCGGTGGTGAGCGGCGAGAGCAGTCCTACGGCGGCGCTGTTGATCTTCTCCGCGCCGGAGTAATAACCTACTGCCTGCGGCGGCGCAAACAGGCCGAGAATGAAGGCGTTTCCCAACGCATACATATTATGCGCGCTGCGGAACAGAAACATGGAGCCGCCATCGTGAAGCATCTGCATTCCCTCGCGCATTCGCGGCCATCGCAGGTCATAACGGGAATAAATTATCCCATGACCCACAACCAGAGCGGCGCCCGCGCCGACGCCTTGCAGAGCAAACACTTTCCAGGCGTCTTCAGGCTTATGAACAAAAATGAAAATACCGATCGCGGCAGCTGTCCGTGCTGAAATGTCCAACGCCGAAGCGAGTGCAACGCGATTTATTCCATAGAAATAATAGTTAGGCAATGACGCTTTCATGATTTCCGCAAACACCGCTGTCCAAAGCAACGTGGAGTGTTGGTGAAAGACGGGTATGGACAGATAGGCTAGGCAAGCGGCCAAAATTACAAAAAGCGACAAAAACAGTTTGGCGCCCAATACTCCTGCGACGATCCTTTCTTTTGCCTCGTCCGTGGAGGCTGTTGCAATCTGACGCGTGCCGGAGTAGACAAACCCGTACTCGATGATGAGATTGCCGTAGAGGGCGAAGGATTGAGCTATCGCGACCAATCCCCATGCTGCCGCGCCTAGCACTCGCGACAGATACGGGACCGTAATCAGCGGAAGAATGTAGTTCGCAATCTGAACTCCGTAGACCGAAGCGACGTCGTAGAACAAATGACCGTGATTCCGCAACCGAACCACGGCGCGGTCAGCCTTGGTTAGCGGCGCTTTCGGCGTAATATTTCCGGTAATCGTTGTAATAGTAATACCCGTGCGTATTGTTCTTGTCGACCTCGTTCAGAACAAGTCCAATCACGTTCGCTCGAAGGCGGTTCAAGGTGGCCAAAGCCCGCGCTACGGCCTTGCGGCTAGTTTGTCCGGCGCGCGCCAGCACCACCACGCCATCCACTGCGGTGGCCACCTGCATGGCTTCTGCAAAGCCTAGCAGCGGTGGAGCATCCACGATGATGAGGTCGTACTCCTTAGTCGCCTCATCCAGGATGTCGACCATAATCGAGCCGACCAGGTCGGAAGCGCGGCGGGATGCCGTTCCTGCGGGCACCACGTCGAGCCCAGGCCAATGTTCCATCTTCACTAACACATCTTTCCAAGTCATCTCACCCAACAGAACATTCGATAGGCCGACGCTGCCGCTAATGCTGAGCTTTTTGTGAATGCTTGGGCGCCGCAGGTCGGCATCAATGATGAGAGTTCGTTTGCCTTGCTCGGCGTGCGCAATGGCTAGATGGATAGTGGCAGTGGATTTACCCTCGCCTGGAGTCGCGCTTGTGAGCAGGAGCGACTTGACGTTGCGATCAAAGTCCGGCAACAGTATGGAGTGACGTAAAGTACGAATCGCTTCTTCATAAGAGGAGATTCCCTCATATCCATAGCCCGGGCCGGATGAAGTACGAGCCGGCCAGCCGTTTTGCGGGACTGGATCCTGTGCTCCCTGAGCGTAGCGGACCAGCCCAAGTCCGCTGCTTGCGGGACCAGTTCCGTTCCCGCCTGCCGCCGTCGCCGCAGCAGCGCTGTTTCCCACCGGGCCAATGAATCGCCGCATCTCCTTTACGGCAGGCAGAGTTCCAATAACACTGGTGTCCAAGGCGAGCGCCGCTTGCTCCGGATCACGGACCGTTGTATCTAAGACGTCCGCCAAAATGGCGCCGCAAATCGCGAGCACTGACGAGATGATGAAGGCCAATAGAAGGTTCAGGGACTTCTTTGGGAAGACGGCCACATCCGGCGGTCTAGCCAGGTCGGCAATGCGAATCGCGTTGGTCTGAAAACCCATGTTTATGCCGGCTTCCCGGATGCGGCGCTCCAGATCGCTGTAGAGTGTCTTATCCGCGTCCGCGTCGCGCTTGAGTTGCTGATACTCAAAAGAGCGCGAGTTTAGCTGGTCATAATCCGCTTTGGTCTCAGCGACCGCTTTCTGCAACATTTGTTCGCGGTTGGAGGCCTCCCGATAATCCGTCTCAATTCGCTGAGAGACGTTGTGGCGCATCTCTTCAAACTGGCGCTGTACTTCCGCGAGGTCGTTCGATGCCTTGCGATATTCCGCGTGGTTCGCGCCGTAGACGGAAGAGATGTCGGTGAAGTGCTGCTTGGCTTGATTCAGGCGCTCGTATAATTTGCTGAGTTCCTCACCCTGATTGGAGACCTGAGCGGCCGCGATAGAACCCGTTTGCATC
The DNA here is from genome assembly GCA_964249415.1 of uncultured Bryobacteraceae bacterium. Lineage (GTDB taxonomy): Bacteria > Acidobacteriota > Terriglobia > Bryobacterales > Bryobacteraceae > Bog-105. Next base: position 3,007 of record CAXUCT010000059.1, read on the forward strand.
TCTTTATACGCAGCCTCTTTGCGAACCCGGTCGGATTGCGCGTTCGTGTATTCGGTGTTGAGCTGCAAAAGCCGCGCGGAGAGAATGTTAGTTTTTTCCTCGGGATTAATAACGTTCAGCTCTTGTTCAAACTTCGCGAGAGCGAGGTTGGAGCGTTCCATCTTCGCTTTCAATTCATCGAGCTGCTTCTCCATAAAGTTAGAAAGCGCGCTGGAGGAGCGCACGCGAATTTCGAAGGTGTGCTCTAGATAAGCGTTCGCAATGGCATTTGCGACATCGGAAGCGAGCTTGGGATCGGGTGAGCGATAGCTGATCCGAATGATATACGTGTTAACCGGACGGGTGACTTTTAGCTGCTTGAGGTACATGGGCGCATTTGCTTTACGGCGCGCTTGGTCAGGAGGCAGTCTTTCCAGCTGGTTTTCGCGTTGCAACAAATTGAAGCGTTGCGCGACCGGCCGAAGAACAGCGTCGGACTGAATCAGCTCCATCTGCGTTGCCATGAACTGATCGGCGTCGTCACTGGAGGAAGCTTGGCTCGCGCCCTGGCCGATGATCTCGGAGGGAACACGACGATCAACATCGATACGGGCAGTGGCTTCGAAAATGGGAGTAAGCCTGGAGGAGACTAGAAATGTGACCAGCAAACAGGTTGCAACAAACCCGAGAATTCGCCATTTCTGCCGGAAAACAACCAGCATGTAATGCGAAGCGGAGATGGACGGCTGCGACGAGTCGTAATCGGGATAGGGCTGGTAGGGAATCTGTTGAGCCATCCGCCGGAGATCGACCGGCTCAGAGGGCGCTCGCTGAAGTTGTTTCATTTGTGCTCGCCTTGTGGATGCTGGTCAGCTTAGTGAAAGACGAGTAAGCCTGATGCTGTAGAAGTTCCGAACCCCGCAATACGATCGATGGTTTGCGCTGTTAGGCGTTTGCCCTTGTTGTCCGGAATGTAGAGAATGTCATTCGCCTCCAAGGGAACATCAGGTGCCTTCCGATCTAGAATGCGGCCTAGCTGAATGGGGATCTCGTCGCGATTGCCTTTGCCCGCCTCGCGCCGGTAAATATAAGCTTCTTTGTTTGTGAACGGCAGCAACCCTTCAGTCATGGCGATCACTTTCATGACACTAGTGTCATTGCCATCCTGCACAGGAAAAGCGCCAGACTTTTTCACATTGCCGACGACGTAGACTTTCCCCGCCGGAGGAATACGGATCTCCTCGCCGCCGTGAAGCCGAATATTGAGTGCAGGATCCGCTTCATCCATGAGCCCCTTCACGGGAATTCGCTGTACGAGGCTCGCCGACTCAGCCTGTTGTCCAGCCGGCGCCTTACTCACTAGGATCTCCGCACCAGCCTCCGGTGTCAGACCTTCCGCCTTGGTCAGGGCGTCCAGCAGAGTCATATTGCCCACAGCCTGAAAAGTCACCGGCCGCTTCACCGCGCCCATGACGCTGACCGGAACGCTACGGTATTCAGCCACTGAAACCGTGACGACCGGCTTCACCAAAATCTGGTCGTCAACTAGCGCTTGCGTGAGATCCGATTCAATTTCGGTTGGAAACTTGTTCGCCACCTGAATGCGCTGCTTAATGAGAGGCAGCGCAAGCGTGCCATCCGCCGAAACCCGGAAGTTGCGCGTCAGTTCAGGACAATCTGCAACTGAGATCCAAAGCAGATCGTTCGGACCTACTTTTTGAGCCGGAAGATTGGCGTCAGGACTGGACGGCGCCGGAGAAACCGAAGGCGAAGTGTTCTGGGCGTGAAGAGCAATCAGGCACCAAAACAGAGAGACCACAAGACGATTCATCTAAATGTGTGCCAACAACGAGAGAGTATTGCGAAAACCTTCTGAGCTTTGCTGTCGAACATGGGCTTCGCGATTTTTCTATTCTACGCTTTAGCTATCAGAAAAGACACGTTTCCGATTCGGAACACCTTGAGCGGGGAGCGAAGGCGTAATTAATTTTTGAAATCTGCGTGAGGCGCCCGGCACGGATCGCATGTCAGAATGAAGGTTCGTGATACCGGAGTCGCTCGTTCAGATCGGTAGTTCTGGGTATGATCTGGCGCGTCCTCGCCTGCCGGAGTGGCTCCGCAAGGGCCGTACGCATTTCGAATCGGTCCACATCCTGAAGGAAGAATTGCGTAAACGGAAGCTCCACACGGTCTGCGAATCGGCGCGTTGTCCGAACATCCATGAGTGCTTTCATCGCGGCGCGGCCACTTTCATGATCCTGGGCAATCTGTGCACGCGCGGTTGCGGATTCTGCTCGGTTCCAAAGGGTTCGGCTGCCAAGAAGGAGTTTTCGTTGGATCCCGACGAGCCGGCGCAGGTGGCCGGGATGGCCGCGCGGATGCAGCTACGCTATGTAGTAATTACCGCCGTGAACCGGGATGACTTGCCCGACGGCGGCTCCGCGCATTTCGCCGAGACAGTACGCCGGCTCCGTTCTGCGCTTCCGGAGGCCCGGGTGGAAGTGCTTACGCCGGATTTCTGTGGAGACCTTCAAGCAGTTGCTCGGGTGCTTGATGCCGGGCCGCATGTTTTCAATCACAACATGGAAACCGTGGGACGCCTCTATCCGCGTGTCCGGCCGCAGGCTCGCTATGAGCGTTCCTTACGTGTTCTGCAGTTCGCGAAGCAATCCCGCCCCGATATTTTGACGAAGTCCGGGCTGATGGCGGGGTTAGGAGAATCGCCCGAAGAAGTTCATGCACTGCTGCGCGACTTGGTAGCCATGGGCGTAGACGTCGCCACCATCGGTCAGTACTTGCAGCCTACACGGAGGAATCTGCGCGTCGCGGAGTACATCACGCCGGCGCAGTTCGAACGCTATCGTGACTTCGGCGTGTCGATCGGTTTCAAGATGGTGTTCAGCGGGCCCCTGGTGCGTAGTTCCTACATGGCCGATCAGGTCAGCGAAGAAGCCGGCCGGGCAAATGCCTAGGCTGCGCCGGCGAATCCATCTCTACTATCGAGAGGTTGCTCTTCACACGCTGCTCTCGTTGTTTAGCGCAGTTCTTCTGCTGCTCATTTTTCCCAAGTTCAATATGCGCCTGCTGGCGCCAATTGCGCTAGCGCCGTTGCTCATCGCGTTGGGCGGCACGCAGCACGCATGGCAGCGCTTCGTCTTTGGTTGGGCTGCCGGCATCTTCTACTGGTTCTTTCTTTGCACCTGGATTCAATTCGTACTCGAAGCTCACGGCGGCATGGGAGTTTGGGGCGCTTGGGGGTCGTTCCTGCTTTTCTCTCTGCTCAAAGCGCTTCATCTCGCGGTGTTCAGCCTGCTGGCTGGCCCACTGATGCGCACCGCGTACGCGCTTCCTGCGGTGGCGGCGCTGTGGACGGGCCTCGAGCGAACCCATGGCACGTTCGGCTTTGCCTGGTTGGCGCTGGGGAATGCGGGCATCGACATGTCTATCCCGCTTAGGCTTGCGCCGTTTGTCGGAGTTTACGGGCTGTCCTTCATTTTTTGTATGTTAGCGACCGCGGTGGCCTGCGCCGCGCTGCGCCTGCCGCGCATTCGCCTTTGGCCTCTGCTGCTGTTGGTCTTACTTTGGACTTTGCCTGTGATCCCGCAGGGCGTTCGGGCCAGTGACAGCGCGCTTGTGGTTCAACCGAACATCAATCCTGATGTGGAATGGACGCAAACCATCCGCGAGAAGACCGAGCAACAACTCAGTCTCTTGTCAGAAGCAATCGCATCCCCTCTCGTAATCTGGCCCGAACTGCCGGCGCCGCTTTACTACTACGATGATCCCGAGTTCCACCAGGCAGCCACCAAGATCGCTTTACATCACGGCTATTTCCTGTTTGGCACCGTTGCGTACACACCCACGCATCAGCCGCTTAACTCCGCGGTTCTCCTCGGCCCAAGCGGCGCGGAAATGGGCCGCTACGACAAGATCGATCTTGTCCCTTTCGGCGAGTTTGTGCCGGGGTTTTTCTCGTTCGTCAACCGGATCACGCAAGAAGCAGGCGATTTCGCTCCGGGGCGTGACGTTAAAGTTCTTCCGGCCGCCGGTCACCGGCTGGGCGTATTCATCTGTTATGAGTCGGCGTTTCCAGATCTGGTCCGGCAATTTACGCGTCAAGGCGCCGATGTGCTCGTGAACTTATCGAACGACGCCTACTTTGGACACTCTGACGCGCGTGAGCAGCACCTCCTATTGGCACGAATGCGGGCCATTGAAAACCGGCGATACATCATTCGTGCCACCAATGACGGGATCACGGCCGTGATCGATCCGGCTGGTCGAATTACCAAGCACCTGCCTCAATTCGAGGTAGCGGCCGCTTCCGTCCCGTACGGCGTCGTGGAAAGCACCACCTTCTATGCGCGCCATGGGGACTGGTTCGCCTGGAGCTGCCTCGCGGCCGGCCTGATGCTCGCATTCGTGCACCTGCGAAGGGCGTGATTCATCGCGACCTAAATAGCCCGAAATCGGCCTACAGCCAACCTATACTGGGGCGATGGCAACCAAAGATATCGAACGTAGATTGGGTTTTAACACGCGAGCGCTGCATACAGGCTATGACCCCGATCCGACCACGCACGCCCGAGCGGTACCTATCTATCAGTCCACCTCTTTCACCTTCGACGACACCGAGCATGCCGCGCGCTTATTTGGCTTAGAGGAATTTGGAAATATCTATACCCGGATCATGAACCCGACGACGGCGGTACTCGAAACGCGCGTCGCTTCGCTCGAGAACGGGGCCGCGGCTTTGGCGCTGTCGAGCGGTCAAGCTGCGCAATTCATTGCGTTATCCACCATTGCTGTTCCCGGTGATCAGATCGTTTCCTCCAGCACTCTCTACGGAGGAACTGTCAGCCAGTTCAGCGTCACCATGCGTGGCCTGGGATACGACTTCGCCTTTATTGATCCGGACGATCCGGAGAACTTCCGGAAGGCGATCACGCCGAAAACGAAACTTCTTTACGCGGAAACGATTGGCAACCCCCGCAGCAACGTGCTCGATATTGCAGCAGTTGCAAAGATCGCGCATGATCACGGCGTACCGTTCGTCATCGACAATACCTTTGCTACTCCTTATGTGACACGGCCCATCGACCACGGTGCCGATGTCGTTGTCCAATCGCTCACCAAGTTCATGGGCGGCCATGGCACTTCGATCGGGGGCATTATTGTCGACGGCGGTAAATTCCCGTGGAACAACGGAACCTTCCCGCGCTTCACCGATCCGTCGCCTGCGTATCACGGCATGAAATTTTGGGACACCTTCGGCAATATTAGCTTCATCATCCGAGCGCGTGTCGAGGGCTTGCGTGATCTTGGTCCGTGCGTCAGCCCGTTCAATGCATTTTTATTCCTGCAAGGCATAGAAACCTTGGGAATGCGCATGGATCGGCATCTTCAGAACACGATGGATGTCGCAAGCCACTTGGAGAAGCACGACAAGGTCGCATGGGTGAGATATGCTTCCCTGCCGTCCAGCCCGTACTATGCTCTGGCGCAGAAGTACACGCCGAAAGGTGCAGGCGCGGTTTTTTCGTTCGGAGTGCAGGGTGGATATGAAGCGGGCAAGAAGTTAATTAACAACTTGAAGCTTTTCTCTCACCTTGCGAACGTAGGTGATGCGCGGAGTCTCGTGATTCATCCAGCCTCTACAACTCATCAGCAATTGAGCCTGGCCGAGCAGCAGGCGGCGGGTGTGACTCCAGAGCTGATACGCCTCTCGATTGGATTAGAAGACGTCGAGGATTTGATCTGGGATATCGATCAGGCGCTAGGCTAGACCTTCCCATGGAGAACAATGATCACGCCGGAACTTCAGACTTTGCGGCCGCAACGCGGTTCACCACTTCAAACAGTTTGTTCAATTGGATCGGCTTGGTCAGGTATCCATCCATACCCGCCTGAAGGCAGACTTCCTGCGTTCCTTCCAGGGCGTGGGCGGTGAGGGCGATAACCGGAATGCGGGTCTGCCGCTGTTTTTCCAGCTCGCGAATGGCTTCTGTCGCCTGATAGCCGTCCATCTCCGGCATCTGGACGTCCATCAAAACCAGGTCTACTTGCCAATTCAGGCTTTCCAGAGCCTCGAGCGCTTCACGCCCATTCTCTGCCGTCGAGACTTTATGGCCTTGTCTCTCAAGCAAGCGCAGCGCTACGGTCTGATTCACACGGTTGTCTTCCACCAGTAGAATGTGCAGCGGCATAGCCGAGGCTGGCCTGGACGGCTGAAGGTGCGCACGACCCGCTGGCACGAGTGCCTGGGGTTCCATCCCTAGCACGCGCAGCAGCGCGGCGGCCAGCTCGGGCTCGCTGACCGGCTTCATGATGTGGGCTTTCACGCCCGCATCCCTGCAGCGGGTCACGTTGGCAAGTTCGCCGCCTGGATGAAGCATCATGATGACGCGTTCCGTGAGTTCAGGATTCTGCCGCATCCGTTCCACTAAGACAATGCCGCTCATTCCCGGCATCTCAGCGTCCATTAAGATCGCGGCGAACGGGGTGCCTTGGACTTCGTTCAACTGCAATGCAGCCAGAGCGGATTGCGCGTCCCGCACGAGCACCGTCGTGGCGCCCCAACTTCCCAGTACATCGTGTAAGATGCCCGCGTTGGTAGCGTTGTCATCTACCACCAGCAAACGCTGTCCCTGAAGATTGACCCTCGCACGCTCCAAAGACTCCCTTGCGATCCCGAAGGATGCGGTAAAGGTGAAAGCGCTGCCTGAGCCCACCTTGCTCTCTACATAAATTTGCCCGCCCATCATTCTCACCAGTTGAGAACAAATGGAAAGGCCCAAGCCGGTGCCGCCGTACTTGCGCGTGCAAGAGCCGTCGGCCTGGGTGAACGCATCGAAGATTGCGGCCTGCTTTTCTTCCGGTATGCCAATTCCCGTGTCGGTTACCGTGAAGCGCAGGTGCACGCGGTCTTCACTTGAAGCCTCTTTCGAAACCCGCACGACCACCTCGCCCTGGTTGGTGAATTTGATGGCATTGCCGGCCAAATTGATGAGGATCTGTGTCAGACGAACGGGATCGCCTACCACCGCTGCGGGAACGTCCGGCTCTACGTAGGAGATCAATTCCAGGTGTTTCTGGTGCGCGCGAACCGCGACAGTTTTTAGCCCCTGATCCAGATGTTTGGCGAGATCAAACGGGATGGCCTCCAATGAAAGCTTGCGCGCTTCGATCTTGGAAAAGTCCAGAATATCGTTGATGATCGTAAGCAGCGAATCCGCTGACAACTGCAGCAGCTCCAGGCATTCCCGCTGCTCAGCCGTCAACTCCGTATCCAAAGCCAGCTGCGCCATGCCCAAAATCCCGCTCATAGGCGTGCGGATCTCATGGCTCATGTTCGCCAGAAACTCGCTCTTAGCCAAACTTGCGCCTTCGGCCGCTTCCTTCGCCACTTTCAACTGCTTCTCGGCGCGGGTTCGCTCCAGGTTTTCCGCCTTTACTTCTTGTACGCGAAGTTCCAGTTCATCGCGTGACCGGCGCAGCTTCTCTTCCGCTGCCTGCCGCTCCGTAATGTCTTCGACGATCCCGACAATGCGCTCCAATTGGCCGGTGCGGTTGGGCACCGGGAAAGCCCGGTCCCAGACCCAGCGCGTGGAGCCATCCGGCCGCAGAATGCGGTATCGGCACTCAACATACTCGCCGCTCAACTGTTGTTCTCTAAACACGTTCAGCCGTTCGCGGTCATCGGCGTGAACCGCGTCCAACCAAGATAACGGCTGCTCGAGAACTCCTTCGGGATCCTGCAGCCAGATGTCGCGAAAGGCCGGGCTGACATAAAGGAACTGACCCGTCCTCGGGTCAATGATCCAGAAAATCTCGTGGATATTCTCCGCCAGTTGCCGGAACCTCTTTTCGCTGTCCTGCAAGGCGTGCGTGCGCTCGTCTATCAGCCAAACCAGCCTTTCCTCGCGCTTCTTAAGACTCCTGATGCGCAGACGATAGGCGCCGGTCGACGCCAGAATGCCCATAATCAGACACAGACTGGCAAAGCTATGGGTTTGGTAAATGTGGCGCGGCAGCGTGATCGCAACAGAAGCTCCCGTCGAATTCCAGACGCCCTCCTTCGTGCAGGCGATCACTTTGAAGTGGTATTCGCCGGGAGGAATGTTGGTGTAGTAAGCAATGCGCCGGGTGCCGGCATCCACCCAATCGCGTTCGAAGCCCTCCAGCATGTATTTAAAATGAACGCTGTCGGCATGCGCCAGCGCCGTTGACGTAAATTCAAATTCCAGTGCTCCCTTCTTTGGAAGGATGCGAATGGGCTTGCGCGGATCAAAGCTCTTTCCATCTACGGTTACTTTCTCGATGATCACCGGCGGGACAGATGCATTCGACACCAGGTGCGCCGGATCGACCATGGTGACGCCCTTCATGGTGGGGAACAACAGCCGCCCGTCTGAGGTTCTCCAACCGGCGGGCTGAAATCCTCCGTTGCACTCTTTACTCCTCATGCCATCGGCCGTTCCGTAAGCCGTCGAGGTCAGCAGGCTTGTGCGTCCCCCTGCAAACGCCTCGAGCGCCGCTTCCGAGACGCGAAACACACCCTTATTGGAGCTGATCCAGAGATTCCCCCGGCCGTCGGGCAGCGCTTGAAAAATGACGTCTTCTATGAAGTTCTGCCGCGCCCGGTAGGCAGTGAAACGACCGTCTTTAAACCTGTTTAAACCGCCACCCCGCGTGCTGAGCCAAAGGGTTCCATCCGGCTCGCCATTGATCGCGCAGATAAAGTTATTTGAAAGACCGTCGTGGGTGGTATATACCGTGAAGCGGCCGTGTTCAAACTTGTTCAGTCCGCCTCCGCCGGTACCGATCCATAAGGCGCCGTGCGCGTCTTCGTAGATCGAGACAACATAATCGTCCGACATTCCGTCTTTGGTGCTGTAAGTGATATACCGCTTCCCGTCGAACCGGCTCAGGCCGCCGCGCGTGCCTACCCAAAGATTTCCGCTGCGGTCGGTCAGGGTTGCTAGAACGGTGTCGTTCGGAAGTCCGTCTTGCTTTCCAATGCTGTTGAACTTCCCATGTGTCAGCCGCGTCAGCCCCTTGCGCGTGCCGATCCATAAGCCGCCCTGACCATCCCCGGTAATGGAGTAGACGGCATCGTCCGCAAGTCCGTCTTTGATCGTGTAGGTTGTCAGCTTCCCGTCTTCGAGGCGGTTCAAACCCGCCATCGTACCGATCCAGATCGCCCCTTTCGCATCTTCGTAGACCGCCGACGTCGCGTCGCCGGAAAGACCTTCTTTGGACCCGAACGTCGTGAACGTACCGTCATGTAATCGAACCAACGCGCTCAGCGTTCCCACCCAAAGATCGCCGTCCCGGTCCTCAAAGAGAGACAGCACTCTGTCGGCCGGCAGGCCTTGTTTACTGGTGAAGCTGTCGAAAGCGCCACGCCGTAGCCGGTTCAATCCGCCATCCGCAGTTCCCACCCAAAGCGTGCCCGCGCGGTCCTCTGAGATCGACACCACCGAATTGCTCGAAAGACCTTGCCGCGAGTCAAACGCGGTGAAGGTGTCGCGGCGCATCCGGCCCAGGCCGCTCCGGTTTGTCCCGATCCATAAATCGCCCGAATGGGACATGAACAGCGAAGTCACATAGTTGTTCGGCAGGCCGTCGGCCGTCGTGAACGACCGCAGCCTGCCATCTTGCAAGCGCGCCAGCCCGGCATGCGTTCCAATCCATAAAGCGCCATGATCATCTCCGCAAATGGCGAACACCGCATCGTTCGGAAGACCGTCCTTGGTGGTATAACTCGCGAAACGCCCCTCACTGAAACGATTGATTCCGCCGCCATCGGTACCGATCCAAAGGACCCGGTCGCGGTCCTCATAAAGCGAAAGAATAGCCGCTCTCGATAAGCCATCCTGCGTGCCGAATTTCGTGAAATGGCCATTGGAAAGCCTGGCCAGTCCTTCTGCCGTTCCGATCCACAGCTCCCCGGCATGATCCACCAGCAGGGCGGAGATGACGCTGTTGTGCAGCGCCGGCGTATTCTGGGCGTTAAACACCGTAAAGCGTACCCCGTCAAAGCGCGCCAAGCCCTCCTCGGTGCCTAGCCACAGGTACCCGTCCGGAGTTTGCGCAATAGCTGTAACGGTGTTCTGAGGAAGTCCGTTTTCCGTATCCCAGCAGCGCAAGGTGTACTGAGTCAGTGCTTTCGCCGGATCAAGCGCAACACTCCCGGCACTTAGCCCCGAAGCAAGGAGGGCTAGGCAGGCTGCCAGTCCGCACGTAAACTTCATCTGTCGAATCAAACTCTACTCTTTGAATCGCTGATCGCGCCGACTCAACCTCACAGTTGTATCGGCCCCTTAAGCGGCAATCGTGAGTTGAAAGCCAACTCCCGGTAACCGTACTTCCCGCCCAGTACGACGTTTCCAGTACTGCTGGGCTCTAGCTGCGCGGCCCCCGTTCGATATGTCCCTTAGTTGAATCTCGAAAACTAGGCTGCCGGGCGGTTTGCGGGAAGAAAGAGTTAATGAAATGAAGTCTTCTTTTCTCATGATGGTGTTGCTTTTGGCGCAGGGGATATGTATCGCGCAATCGCCGAGATCTAAGCTGGCCTCCGAGTTGTTGCGCGCGGATATAGGTGGTACGATCCGCGTGATTGTGCAGTTTAAGCAGCTTCCCACCAATGCCAATCACCTGGCGATTATCAACCGCGGCGGCCAGTTCCGGAACCGTCTGGACCTGATCAAGGGCGGTTCCTACACGATCCCGGCGGCATTGCTTCCCTTCCTGATGAACGATCCTGCCGTCGCGCACGTCTCTGTTGATCATCAGCTCGCGGCTAAGCTGGATTACGCGACCGCAGCCGCCAACGCCAGCACCGCCTGGAACTCGGGCCTGGACGGGACGGGCGTCGGCGTCGCCGTAATTGACAGCGGCATTACGCCGCTCCCGGATCTCACGGATCGAAGCTCCAACTCGCGCATTGTTTATACACAGGATTTCGTGGGCGCAGATGGCTTGGATCATTATGGCCACGGGACCCATATTGCAGGCATCATTGGAAGCAACGGACGCAGTTCGAACTGCGTCACCTGTACGCATTCGATCAAAGGTGTTGCCCCGAACGTCAGCTTAATCGATTTGCGCGTTCTCGACGGGAATGGCGCCGCTTCTGACAGCACCGTCATCTCCGCCCTCAATACCGCTATTCAACTCAAGCAGACCTACAACATCAAAGTCATCAACTTGTCCCTGGGGCGTCCGGTGACCGAGAGCTATTCCCAGGATCCACTGTGCCAGGCCGTCGAAGCTGCCTGGAAGGCCGGGATCACCGTGGTGGTTGCCGCTGGAAACGACGGACGTGATAATTCCATGGGCACCAGCGGCTACGGAACCATCAATTCCCCGGCCAATGACCCTTACGTCATTACGGTGGGTGGCATGAAGGCGATGGGCACCTACGATCGAACAGACGACCTGATCGCCAGCTACAGCGGCAAGGGCCCAACGCTCTATGACAACGTCGTAAAACCCGATCTCGTCGCGGCTGGCAATAACATTGTGTCGCTGCTCGCGCCCGGCAACCCTACATTAGCTGCCGAGTATCCTCAAAACGTCATGCTGCCGTCTTATTACATCGGCACGGGAAGCGTCAGCGGAGCACCCGCTTTCCTGATGCTGAATGGCACCAGCATGGCAACAGGCTTGGTCAGTGGCGCCGTCGCGGACCTTCTGCAAGCTCAACCAAACTTGACCCCCGATCAAGTCAAGGCTCGGCTGATGAGAACGGCCGCTAAGAGCTTTCCCACATCGAGTGTTGCCGTTGATCCCCTCACGGGTGCGACCTACGCCA